>JAGACE010000033.1 GCA_017614275.1 Clostridia bacterium
AGTCGAAGGCGCCGTCTTCCAGCAGGTCCACCTGGCGGTAGGAGACGCCGTACTCGGCCAGCGAGCAGGCGGACTCCCGGATGCCTATGACCTCTTCCAGCGTGTCATAGGGCTTCCCCGCGGGGCTCAGCAGTTCGTCTCCGGGCAGCAGGTGCGCGGACAGGGCCGTGGCCAGCGCGTGGGTCCCGCAGGTGATCTGCGGGCGGACCAGCGCCGCTTCCGTGTGGAAGACGTCCGCGTAGACCCGTTCGAGCACATCGCGCCCGAGGTCGTTGTGGCCGTAGCCCGTAGTGCCCGCGAAGCACTCCGCGGACACGCGGTTCTTCTGCATGGCGTGGAGCACCTTGTACTGGTTGTACTCCGCGACCTCGTCGAGGGCCGTGAAGCGGTCCTTCAGACCGCTCAGGATAGATCCAGAGAAGGCGAGCACCTCTTCCGAGATGCCCATCTCTTGATAAAGACTCATTCGGTGGATACCGCCTCTCCGGAGCGCTCGCCGGCGTTCTTGATGGGTTCCTTGTCCACCAGTTCCTCCATCGTGTGCCAGCCGAGGACCGCGCACTTGACCCGGGACGGCATGTGGGAGATGTCGCGGAGCGAGGAAGCTTCCTCCAGCTCTTCGATCTCCTCTTCCGTGGCTTCCTTTTTGATCATGCGCACGAAAATGTCCGCGAGGCGCTTGGCCTCGTCCTTGTGTTTGCCGATGACGAGGTCCAGCATCATGTCGGCGGAGGCCATGGACACGGCGCAGCCGTCTCCGTTGTAAGACCCGTCTTCGATGATGCCGTCTTCGTTCATCTTCAGCTGCAGGACGATGTCGTCGCCGCAGCTGGGGTTCAGCCCCTCGAGGATCAGATTCGGATCCTTGAGGTTGTATTTGTGCATCGGATGCAGGTTGTGATCCGTCAGGATCTCGTTGTAAAACGCGTTAATCGGCATAGCCCATGGCCCCCCTGATCTGCGAGAGGATGTCGAGGAAACGGTCGACTTCCTCCTCGGTGTTGTAGAACATCACGCTGGCTCTTGTGGTGGACGGGATGCCCAGACAGATGTGCAGCGGCTGCGCGCAGTGGTGTCCCGCGCGGACCGCGACGTTGTTGTCCGCGAAGATGGCGGACACGTCGTGCGGATGGACGCCGTCGATGGAGAACGTGATGATGCCGTGGTGGTCCTCCGGGTCGTCCGAGCCGAGGACATGGACATGCGGGATGTCTTTGATGCCCTCCAGCATGCGGGTGCAGAGCAGGTTCTCCCGCGCCCGGATGTCGTCGAACCCGATGGACTGAATATACCGGATGGCCGCTTCCAGGGCCACCGAGCCGGAGGCGTTGACCGTGCCGGCCTCGAACTTGTGCGGCAGCTCGGACAGGGTCATGCTGTCATAGCTGACGGTGGAGATCATCTCTCCCCCGGTCAAAAACGGCGGCATGGCCTCCAGGTGCTCCTCTTTGCCGTACAGGACGCCGATGCCCATGGGCGACAGCATCTTGTGGCCGGAGAAGACCAGGAAATCCACGTCCAGGTCCTGCACGTCCACCGCCATGTGCGGAACGCTCTGGGCGCCGTCGCAGACGATGTACGTGCCGTTGTCGCGGCACAGTTTCGCGAAGGCCTTGATGTCGTTCTCCCGGCCCATGATGTTGGACACCTGGGTGATGGCGAAGATCTTCGTCTTCGGGGTCAGGGCCTTCTGGACCATCTCCGCGGAGACTTCTCCGGTCCGGTCCACTTCGAGATATCTCACCGTGGCGCCGGCCCTTTCGGCCGCCATGCGCCAGGGCAGCATGTTGCTGTGGTGCTCCAGGATGGAGACGAGGATCTCATCGCCCGCTTCCAGCACCATCGGCGCGAAACTGTAGGCGATGAGGTTCAGGCTCTCGGACGCGTTGCGGGTGAAGACGATCTCCTTCTCACTCTTCGCGTGGATGAAGTCCTTTACCGCCGTCCGGCCGTGTTCATAGGCGGCCGTGGCGCGTTCGGAGAGCTCATAGATGCCGCGGAACGGGTTCGCGTTGGAGTCCACATAGAACTGCCATTCCGCGTCCAGCACGCACTTCGGGGTCTGCGACGTGGCGGAGTTGTCGAGGTACGCCAGGTCCGTTGCCGCAAAGAACGGGAAGTCGCTTCTGACTTTGTTTACATCGATCATGATATGCTGTCTCTTTTCTCTGTCTCGCCGGGGCGATCTACAGGTTGTTGTTGAATTCGACCAGTTCTTCGCAGAACGTCTCGTCGGGGATCTGCCGGATGGTGGCTTCCAGACGGGCCTTGGCCATCATCTCGTAGATCTCCTCGTTCGGGATGCCTCTGGATTCCAGATAGAAGATGAGGTCGTCCGCCAGCCGGCCGACGGTGCAGCCGTGCTCGCCGGAGACGTCTTCCTCCCCGCACAGGATGGTGGGGACCGTCTTGTTCGTGACGCCGTTGTTCATGAGCAGGACGTTCTCGTTCTCCTCTCCCGAGGACTTGACCGCGCCGGGCTGGAAATCGATGGTGGTCCGGAACACCTTGTAGCAGGTGTCGCGCAGGACGCCGGACGTGTAGATGTCGGTGTCGCACTCGCAGCCGATGTGATTGACATAGTAGTTGATGTCCATGGCGTGATCGTCCGCCGTCAGGTATCCGCTGTGGATGCTGGTGGACGCCTTGTCGCCGACCAGTTCCACATGGCCGCCGAGGTCGTTCTCCTTGCCGGTGAAGGCGATCTGGATGGCGTGGAATTCGCCGGTCTCGGCCACCTCCGCACCGAAGTCGTCGATGATGTGGAAGCCGTTTCCGCAGCGATGGACCTGCACGAGATCCACGACCGCGCCCTTCCCGACTTTGATCCGGGTCTGGAACGCCGCGTAGCCGGCGGCGTCGTCCGCGGAGGCCACATCCATCAGGAGCGTCACCTTCGCGCCGTCGCCGACGACGAGCGCGTATTTGTCAAAGGTGCTGGTCCCGTCCGCCAGGTCGTAGCGGATGCGGATCGGCTCGTCGACCGAGACGCCGTCTGCTACCGAAAAACCGGTGCAGGGAGCGTTCTCGAGCAGCGCGTCTACCTGGGGACCGCAGCCGCAGGCCACGGCGGCCGCTGCCGCACTGTCGGCGAGTTCGTCGACGCCCACAGGGCGCAGGACGGAGGGCGTTCCGGCCTCTCCTTCCGCCGCAAAGTCCACCGTGCGCTCGTTCATCTTGAGCCAGCGCCAGGTGATCCTCTTCATGCGGTTCAGGGTAATGCTTTTTACTTCAGCCATTTTCAAAACTCCTTTCCCGCAATCAACCGATGGCTCCGACCATTTCGAGCCGGATGAGGTTGTTCATTTCCACCGCGTATTCCAGCGGCAGTTCTTTGGAAACGCTTTCCGCGAAGCCCGAGACGATCATCGCCCGCGCGTCCTCTTCGGAGATGCCGCGGGACATGAGGTAGAAGACCGCTTCATCGGAGATCTTGCCGATCTTCGCTTCGTGGCCGACGTCGGAGTTCTGGTTCCGGACGTCGATGGCCGGGATGGTGTCCGACCGGGAGATGCTGTCGAGCATCAGGGACGTACAGCCCACGATGGACTTGGACTCGTCCGCGTTCGGGGCGATGACCACAGACGTCCGCGTGTTGGAGATGCCGCCGTCCTTACAGATGGAACGGGTGTTGACGGACGAGGTCGTGTGTTTCCCGATGTGGTTGACCTTCATGCCGGTGTCCAGCTCCTGGCCGGCGCCGGCAAAGGTGATGCCGGTGTAGTCCATCTTGGAGTGGTCGCCCTTCAGGACGGTCATCGGATACAGATAGGAGGTGTGGGACCCGAAGGAACCGGAGACCCACTCCATGGCGCTGTTCTCCCCGACCGTGACCCGTTTGGTGTTCAGGTTGTACATGTTCTTCGACCAGTTCTCGATGGTCGAGTACCGCATCTTCGCGTTGTTCCCGACGAAGATCTCCACACAGCCCGCGTGGAGGTTCGCCACCGAATACTTCGGCGCGGAGCAGCCCTCGATGAAGTGGAGCTTCGCGTTGTCGTCCACGATGATGAGGGTGTGCTCGAACTGGCCGGCGCCCGGGGCGTTCAGCCGGAAATAGGACTGCAGCGGGATCTCCACGTCGACGCCCGGCGGGACGTAGACGAAGGAGCCGCCGGACCAGACGGCACCGTGCAGCGCCGCGAAGGGGTGCTCGCCCGGCCGGACCAGATGCATGAAATGGTCCTTGATCATATCGCCGTAAGGGCCGTGCAGCGCGCTCTCAATGTCGGTGTAGATGACGCCCTGTGCCGCCACTTCCGCGCGGATGTTATGGTAAACGAGCTCCGAGTCGTACTGGGCGCCGACGCCGGCGAGCGATTTGCGCTCCGCCTCCGGGATGCCGAGGCGCTCGAAGGTGTTCTTGATGTCCTCCGGGACGTCCTCCCACTTGCCGGCCATGCCGGTCTTGGGCTTGACGTAGGTGACGATGTTGTCCAGGTTCAGGCCGTCGATGGAGGGGCCCCACGGGGGCATCTTGGAATGGGTGAAGATGTCCAGGCACTTCAGCCGGAAGTCCCGCATCCATTCCGGATCGTTCTTTTCTTCGGAGATCTGCAGGACGATGTCCCGGGTCAGACCGGTATCGACTCTGTAAAAATCGATCTCCTCGTCTCGAAAGTCGTAGAGGTCGCGCTGGACGTCCTCGACGAACGTTTTCTCTTTTGCCATGTCGCGTTCCTCTCTGTTATTCCGCTTTGTCCGCTTCGATGTACTTCTCGAAGCCTTCGGTGAAGATCTCGTCGATGAGTTCCTTGCCGCCGCTCTTGACGATGCGGCCGTCCACCAGGATGTGGGTATGGGTCACTTCCAGCGCCTCCAGGATGGCGGCGTTGTGCGTGATGATGAAGAGCGATTTGCCCTCCTTCTTCTGGAACTCCTGGATGCCTTTGGAGACGACGCGCACCGCGTCGACGTCCAGACCGGAGTCCGTTTCATCGAGGATGGCGAGTTCCGGGTCCAGGATGAGCAGCTGGAGGATCTCCGCCTTCTTTTTCTCGCCGCCGGAGAAGCCGACGTTGAGGTCCCGGTCCGCGTAGTCCTCCGGGATAGTCAGGATGTTCGCGATCTCCTTGACCTGCTTGCGGAAGTTCCACAGTTTGACCCGCTCCCCCGTCCGCATCTCGATGGCGTTGCGCATAAAGTTGGCCACGGTGATGCCGGGGACTTCGATCGGGTTCTGGAACGTCATGAACAGACCTGCCTTGGCGCGCTTGTCCGCGGTCTCCGCGAGCAGGTCCATGTCGCCGTACGTGATGGACCCTTCGGTCACTTCATAGGCCGGGTGGCCCATGATAGCGTTGCCGAGGGTGGATTTCCCCGCGCCGTTCGGGCCCATGAAGACATGGGTCTCGCCGGGGTTGATGGTCAGGTCGATGCCGTGCAGGATCTCTTTTTCTCCGACGCCTGCCTTCAGGCCTCTGACTTCCAATGTTGCTGCCATAATAAACCTCCAAAAGGTGAGTGTAATTATTCCTTACACTTGTAGTCTTAAGTAGTATAGTCAAGATAAAAATCGGACGCAATGCTTTTCCCCGAAACTGTCACACAAGTTTTTTTGTGGGACAGAAAACGCGCAAAAAAAGACCTCTCAGCCTTGAGAGGTCTTCTGTTCGTTTGTCATTTCCTCCGGTTTTTCCCCTTCGGAGAGAGATACCAGAGCAGCATCCCGACGCCGATGGCCATCAGGGTCACGCTGAACGTGGGACTGATCGCCCCGGTATACAGCAGCACGATGCTGCCCATCGTGAGCACGAAACTGATGAACAGAGTCAGCATATCGTTCATGTGGCTTTCTCCTTCTGTCTCGTTCAGTCCGCCTGGCCGTTCAGGGCGGCAAAGGCTTTCCTGTTGTTCTTGTAGAGGCTCTTGAAGACCTTGAAGTTCCGGTCGTGGACCGCCTTGTTGGCGGGGTTCGGCTCGTAGGTCTTGCTGGCCGGGATGAAGTCCTTGACCTTGTCGATGGACGAGATGGTCCCGAGGCCCACGCCCATGATGGCCGCGGCGCCGACCGCGCCCACGTTCTGGGGCGAGCGGACCGTCTCGATCTTCCGCCCGGTGACGTCCGCCAGGATCTGGCAGGTGACCGGCGACAGGGCGCCGCCGCCGACGAAGCGGACGGTGTCAGACGTCTTGACGTGCTTGGCCTCCTGCTCCAGCATCCAGCGCTGATGGTAGCAGACGCCTTCGACGACCGCGCGGATCATCTCGCGCTTGCCGGTCTCCAGGTCGATGTTGAAGAACATGCCGGCCGCGTTCGGGTCCTCGAACGGGCAGCGGTTGCCGTGGAGCCAGGGCGTGAAGATGACGCCGTTCGAACCGGCAGGCACGGTGCGGATGATCTCCGTCAGGTAGTCGTACAGACTGGTGTAGGTGCCCTCCAGGTCGCCCTGTTTCTCCGTGACGTCGTGCTTGTCGAGGTAGATGTCCACCTCGTCGAGCGCCAGATGGTCCTTGACCCATTCGACGCACTTGGCCGCGGTCTCCATCTCCGCGAAGTAGTTGTAACGGCCCTCCTGCGCGCCGACGATGGCGGCGATCATGGCCATCACGTCCACCTTCTGCTTTTCGAGGACGGTGCCGACCCAGCCGGAGGTGCCGGAGTAGATGTGGGTGTCTCCGGGCATGACGGCGCCCGCGCCCACCGGGATGAGCGAGGCGTCTCCGCCGCCGCCGAAGACGGCGATGCCGGGCACCAGACCAAGGTCCTCCGCCGCTTTTTCGGTCAGCGGACCGACCTCGTCGGTGGACTTGACGATGGGCGGAAGGTGTTCCTTGTAAATGCCCATCATGTCGCAGATCTTGTCGCTCCAGCCCTCGTGGCCCTTGCGGGTGTCGTAGAGGAGCGTGGCGAAGGCCGAGTCCTCGGTCATCACACATTTGCCGGTGCAGCGGCAGATGAGGTATTCCTTGACGTCGAGCCATTTGTAGATGTTGTCATACACCTCGGGCTCGTTGTTCTTGATCCAGAGGTATTTGAAGATCGGGTCCTTCACGGAGGAGGACACCGCGTGCGTGTAATAGAAGTACGGGACGAACTTGAACAGGTTGGCGCCGGCGATCTGCGGACCGTAGGCGATGGCCTGCTTCAGTTCCTTCTTGCCCCGCTGGTCCATGTAAGACATGGCGGGCCGGAGGGCCTTCCCCTCTTTGTCGACGACCACGACGCCCTGCATCTGGCTGCAGAAGGAGATGCCGTCGATCTGCTCCGGTCGGATCTCGGTCTCGGAGAAGATCTTCTTCGTGGTGACGCACATGGCGTCCCACCACTCGTCCACGTTCTGTTCGACTCCGCCGTTCTCGAGGACGGTCAGACCGTAGCCCATGGAAGCGGATTCCAGGAGCGTGATGATCCGGTCGATGCGGAACAGACAGGTCTTGACGCCGGTGGTGCCGATGTCATACGCCAGTACATAGTTTTCCATGCTCATTTCTCCTTCTCACTCAGTGCAGTTTCTGTATGTCGCCGCGGGAGAACGTGAAGGCGGACTCCAGGAATTTCAGGAGTTCCTCCACGACCTTCTCGTCGTTGTCGAACACGTCGTCTCCGCAGTAGACCTTGAAGCGCTCCCGGTAGTAGTCGCAGGTGTAGGAAAACTGCAGGGTCATCAGCAGGGAGTCGAAGAAGAACGCGAAGAAGCGTTCGTCCAGATCGTCCCGGACGTCCCCCTCTTCCTTCGCCCGTTCCAGGAACCCGGCGTAGGCGCGGTAGGAGATCCCCTCGATCTTCTCGGCATAGTAGCGGACCTTGTCCTCGTCCGACATCTTCGTGATCTCGTTGTAGAGCTTCACGTAGCGGGACTCCTTCCCGCTGGTCTGCTGGATGGCGCGGATGAGTTTCTCCGCGCGGACAAGGATCTTGTCGTCGGACTGCAGGACCGATTCGATGACCTGATTGAGTTCCTCGATGGCCTGCTCCAGACAGAGGATGAACAGGTCCTCCTTGGTCTCGAAGTACTTGTACATCAGGCCGATCGAGATACCGGCGTTTTTCGCGATGACGTTGATGTTGGCGTTCTCGAAGCCGTGCTGCGAGAACTCGTTGATGCCCGTCTGCAGGACGGTCTCCCGGCGGGCGGGATCGGCCCGTTCGAAGGCCGGTTTGCAGTGTTTCTGCTCCATAGTCTCTCTCCATTTTCGCTTAAGGTGAGCAATTACTCATCCCCATTATAATACAACCGCCAAAATCTTTGCAAGACATCGGAGACCTCTGTGGAAAACACACAGAAAAAATGCAAAAAATCGCGGTTTCCTCTTCCCTTGTCCCGGTAAGAATGGTATACTGTATCTTGTAAAGAGTGAGTAGCCGCTCACCGCTGCTCAGAGATCCGGAAAACAACGATTGGAGGAAGACAACTATGGATACCAGATTCGCCATCTCGCAGTACCCCGACGCCAAGGCGCTGAACGATGAACTCAACGCCCTCATCAAGAAACCCATCTATTCCATCGCCCCGGAGGCGCTGAAAGCGTACGAGGACGAGTACTACGGCAAAAAGTGCCAGAAGTCCAAGGCGATGATCGAAGAGGCCAAGTCGGTCATCCCCGGCGGCGTCCAGCACAACCTCGCGTTCAACTACCCCTTCCCCCTGGTCTTCACCAAGGCCGAAGGCGCCAAGCTCTATGACATCGACGGCAACGAATACTACGACCTGCTCCAGGCCGGCGGCCCCACGGTCCTCGGTTCCAACGACCCGGTCGTCCGCGAAGCGGTCATCGACCTGCTGAACACCTGCGGCCCTTCCACCGGTCTGTTCCACGAATATGAGTACAAGCTCGGCAAGAAGATCGCCGACAGCGTCCCGTCCGTCGACATGTTCCGCATGCTCGGTTCGGGTACGGAGGCCTGCATGTGCGCGGTCCGCGTGGCCCGTCTTGCCACCAAGAAAAAGAACATCCTGAAAATGGGCGGCGCCTACCACGGCTGGTCCGATCAGCTGGCCTGGGGCATGCGTGTCCCCGGCACGAAGAACCTGCAGTCCCGCGGCGTCCCGATGTTCGTGTTCAAGCACACCCAGGAATTCTTCCCCGGCGACCTCGAGGATCTGGAGAAGAAGCTCTGGCTCAACAAGTTCAACGGCGGCACGGCCGGCGTGTTCATCGAGCCCATCGGCCCCGAGTCCGCCACCCGTCCCGTTTCCGAAGAGTTCGTCAAGGGCGTGGAGACCCTCTGCCGCAAGTACGGCGCGCTCCTCATCTGTGACGAAGTCGTCTCCGGCTTCCGCATCGGCATGGCCGGTGCGCAGGGCTACTACGGCATCGACCCCGACCTCACCATCTTCGGCAAAGTCATCGCCGGCGGTTATCCGGGCGCGGGCGGCGTCGCCGGTCACAGAGACGTCATGAAACATCTCGGCGCGGGCCTCGACAGCTCGGGCAAGAAGGTCAAGAAAGCGATGTGCGGCGGCACCATGGCTGCCACCCCCATCTCCTCCATTGCGGGCTACACCGCCATCTGCGAGATCGAGAAGAGAAACGCCTGCCAGGTCGCCGGCCAGAGAGCCGACCAGCTGGTCAAGGGCATCAACGAGTCCATCGCGAGATACAACTTACCGTTCGTCTGCTACAACATCGGCTCCGTCTGCCACCTGCACACGGTCGCCACCATGCAGTACGCCATCGATTGGGGCAAGCTGTGGCAGGTCCCGAAGATCCTCGACGAGACCGGCCTTCGTCAGAAGGAGATGGAGCACATGGGCGCCGCTTACATGGCGGAAGGCATCGTCACGCTCGCCGGTTCCCGTCTGTACACCTCCGCGGCCTACACCCCGGAGATGATCGACGACGTCATCGGCCGCTTCGACAAGGTCCTCTCCCAGTGTGAGAAACTGGAGATCGTCAAGAAGAAATAAGAAAGGCTTCGGGTGAACTTATGGCCATCGAAAAACGCAAGGCTCAGGAACTGGTCGTCAAGGCCGGCCTGGAGCTCATGGAGAGCGGGCTCATCGCCCGGACCTGGGGCAACGTCTCGGCCCGAGTCGAAGACAATGTGTTCGTCATCACGCCCAGCGGCATCCCCTATGAGAAACTGACGCCGGACGACATCGTGGAAGTCACCATCGACGACTGCTCGTACGACGAGAACGGCCTGAAACCCTCCTCCGAGAAGGGCGTCCACGCCGCGGCATACAAGCATCATCCGGAGTGTGACTTCGTCATCCACACCCATCAGATCTACGCCTCCGCGCTCAGCATCACCGGGCAGGACCTCACGGTCTCCGGAGACGCCAAAGCGGTCCTGGGCGCCGTCGTCCCGAACGCGGAGTACGGCATGCCCTCCACCGGCAAACTGAAGGACGCGGTGGACACCGCCATCGCGAAGAACCCTGCAAGCAAAGCCATCCTCATGCGCCACCACGGCACGGTCTGCCTCGGCACGGACTATGACGACGCGTTCCAAGTCGTCAACACGCTCGAAGACTTCTGCAAGGAGCAGATGGCAAAGACCCTGCAGAGCGTCGGCCGCGACAGCAGCCTGACGGCGGAGGATCTAGCAGCCGTCTACACCGCTTCGATCGTCGCGCCGGAGGACCGGGACATTCCGCAGGTGGACCTCGGCAGTTCCCTGCGGGAGGGCGACACCTTCACCCTCTTCCTGGACGGCGGCGAGAAGTATGTCTGCTCCGTGGAGACCGGCAAGTCGGTCCCCGGAGAAGCCATCGCGCCCCGGGTCTCGGAGCTCCACGCGGCCATCTACCAGCACTCCGACGACGTGCTCATCCGCAACTATCAGACGCCGGAAGCTGTCGCACTTTCCAAAAAGGGCGAAGCCGAGAAGGCCTGGCTGGACGACTTCACGCAGATCGCCGGCGCCAGCGTCTCGAACTGCAACTGGGATCCCACCAGTTACCGCACGGACGCCGCGGCGATCGGCAAAGCCGCCTCCGGCCGGAACGCGGTCCTCATCAAGGGACAGGGCGCGGTCTGCACCGGACGGAACCCCTATGATGCCGACGCGGTCAAGCTGGTCCTGGAAAAGGAAGCCGTCGCGGCGATGTATGCCGGCCTCGTGTCCGGCACGAAGCCCCTCGGCGGACCGGACCGCATCATCCAGCGCCTGGTGTACCAGCTGAAGTACTCCAAACAGGCGGACAAAAAATAACGATTCCTCTCCATACTGGATACATAACTGAGGAAGCCCCCGACGACCGGACCGGTCATCGGGGGCTTTCGCATGGTTTTGTCTGTCAGAAGATCATTTCTCCTCTTCGTAGAGGATGCCGTTCTCAAACATCTCGAGGACCTTCATGGAGGCCGCGTAGCAGTCCCCGATGCCCTGGTGGTTGAGGTTGTCATAGGTATCTCTTCTGGTGTGGTAGTAGTTCTCCAGTTTGTGGTTCAGACCGGTGACGCCGCCGGAACGGAACCCGCCCTGCGCGAAGGCGGCCGTGTCCGTGGCACCGCCCAGCGGCGGGACCCAGCCCTTGCGGCAGGCGATGCCGAGTTCTTCACAGGCTTTCATGAAGATGTCGTTGGCCTGCTTGTCGGTCTTGACAGTGCCGTTGAGGTCCCGATAGTTGGCCATGAGCCACTTCGGGTCGTGGATGGTGTCATAGGAATAGATGATGGTGGGGACGTCCCGGAACTCGCCCTTGTGCGCCTCGGCCCAGGCCTTGGAGCCGCGCAGGCCCGCTTCCTCGGAACCGCAGATGATCACGCCGACTTCGGTATTCTCCAGCTCGACGCCTTCGTCGTGGAGCGCCTTCAGGACGGCGATGCCCATCTCGCAGCCGGTGAGGTTGTCGTTGGCACCGTCGACGATGCGGCGCTCATTCCACATGAAATAGAGGCCAAGCAGGAACGGGACGAACAGGAGGCCCCAGACGCCCATCTTGGTCAGCAGGAGCGAGGACGGACCGCCCAGGATGCTGCCGTTTTTGATCATGGAGGCGATGGAGATGCCGAGGGTGTAGAACAGACCGCCGAAGCCGATGATGGCGTGTGCCTCGAAGGCGACGCCGCCGAACTTGTAGTTGACGGGCCACTCCCACACGGCGTCGCAGTGGCCGTTGTAGAAGATGCGCTGTTTCACTTCGCCCTTGGGCTTCTTGATGGCCATCATGTTGTGCCCGATCTTCTTTTTGAAGAACGGATCCATGACTTTCTTGTACATCCCGAATTGCAACAGGGCGATCACGGCTCCTGCCGCACACAAAAGGGCGCTCACGATCGGCGCGAACCAGTAGCAGACCATGGCGATCAGGACCATGGTGACGGCGAAATAGATCCAGCCCATGAACGAGTTGGGGTTCTCCTCGAACTCTTCGATGACGATCTCTTCGCAGCCGTACTCCTCACAGAGTTCCGCGTAGTATTCGCAGGCCTGGAGTTCCCCCTTGGAACCCGGGTCTCTCTTCTCAAAGGTCTTGATGATATGCGTGATGTCCCCGATGATCCAGTCGGCCATCTGGTCCTTCATATCGATCAGTTTCTGCAGTTTCATTGGATGGTGTCAGCTCCTTCTCATTTCATTTCCGGCGACGGAGATCCATCGCCACATTTCCCGTACTATTGTACCCTTTTTAGGGGGACACTTGCAAGGAGCGGCGACTCACCCGCCCGCCAAATTCTCCGCCCCTTTTTTCAACAGATTGCACAAAGAGACCGCCCGAGCCCTCAGGCGTCGGACGGTGTTGCTTTTTCTTTGATCCATTTTTCCAACGGGAGCTGGGAGAGCACGACGGCGATGAACATGATGGCGCAGCCAATGTATTCCCGCGCGGTCAATCGCTCGTGGAGGACGATGGCGCCCGACACGACCGCGAACACCGCCTCCAGGCTCATCAGCAGGGAGACCAGCGTCGGGTTGGCGTCTTTCTGGGCGATGATCTGCAGCGTATAGGCCACGCCGCTGGACAGGAGCCCGGCATACAAAACGGGACCTATGACCGCCAGGAAGTCCGCCCAGGCCACATCCGAGAACAGCAGCATGAGGATGCCGCTCTCGATGGCCACGACGACGAACTGGGCGCAGGACAGCTCGATGCCGTTGAGCAGGCCCGAATAGTGGTCGATGGTCATGATCTGGAAGGAGAACGCCAGCGCGCACAGGATGAGGAACAGGTCGCCTTTCTCGATCCGGAACGTCCCGGCCTGAATGGACAGGAGGTACAGCCCCAGGATGGCCAGCAGGACGCTGATCCAGACGCGGGCCGGCACCCGTTTGTTCAGGAACAGCCCGAGGACCGGCACCAGGACGACATAGAGCGCGGTGATGAACCCGGATTTCCCGGCCCCGCTCAGCGCGATGCCCGCCTGCTGCAGGTTGGCGGCCACAGTCAGCATGGTGCCGCAGATGACGCCGCTGATGAGCAGCGCCCTCCGCCCCCGCTTCTTCTCTTCCGGCGTCGGTTCCGTAAGGACGCCTCTGGCGCGGGAGTTCCGCTTCTTCCAGACGCGGACGCCCCAGGCGACAAGAAACAGGAAGACCGCCGCCACGACGCTGCGAGCCATGTTGAATGCAAAGGCGTCCAGCCGCTCCGACCCTTCGACCTGCGCGACAAAAGCCGTCCCCCAGATGAAGGCGGCTAACACAGGCAGGAAGGTTTGGCGGATAAAACTCATGACAGGAGGACTCCCCTATGACTTTCTGAATCCCATTATATCGTACGGACAACCATTTGTCCAATCCTGCGTCCATACAAAAAAAGGAAGCAGCTCATTTCTGAACTGCTTCCCGATTACCTAGAACATTGGAGTTTCCTCACAAACTCAGTTGGTTTGGAACGTTGTTTGTTTGAACTTTCTTAATACTCTCAGAAAATCAATTGAAACTGAATTTCGGACTCACCTTGTTTCTTTTGAGTTCTAATGGTTTCCCCTTTGTTTCTGAATGTTTATTCTGTTCAAGGTTGTTTTTGTAGTTATCAAACTCTCGGTCACCGTTTTTCAGTTGATCTGGTTTCGTTGCATTTCACTGTTTCCGTTTCAGCTACTATGTCTGTCTCCGACAGTCATTTCTTTCTCTGAAATGTATCCGGATCTTATGATCTGCGTCCTCTATTGACATTGTCTTTTTCAGAAGACCTCTGTCTCATTCGCACCTCAGAGCGGTCGTTTCTCCGTCTCAAAAGACCTTCGAAACTGTTTCGGTTTCCTTCTTTAGAAGCGATTCATAAGTTTACCTTCGTTCTTATGAATATTGGTCTTTTGTCTGATTGCCTCTTTACACCAGGTTAGACGTTGCTTGGGTTCCAAGTCGCCTGCTCAACGTTGGTCTTGACTTTTTGAAAAGACGTTCGTCGTTTGGCTTTGACGCTTCTTGATCTTTCTGGGTGTTTGCCTGATCCTTCGTTTGTTATGAAATGTGATGGAATAATGTCAGTTGATCTGTTTTAGGTTGTTCCGGAGTTTCTTCATTCTGATGGCGGTCCTTTCGGATTGCTCTGTCAGAATGGCGCTTCTTTCAAATTATGTTCTCTTTTCTGTTTTGTTTTGGAGAGGAATTTGAAATCAGCTCATTATTATGTTTTGACCGATTCCGCTTTCCTCTTCGAAAGCCTGGCCTTAAGAAATTCATTCTTTGATTTTACCGGGTCTCTTCCCTGATGTCAGTTTGTTCTGGATCGTTTTCCCGGCAGCGAATTAAAGGAACGCTCTCGAAGATTATTTGCGGGATACCTCTTCACTGTACATTGGAATCATTCCTTTCGCAGCACCTTTTTTGTTCCATTTTATTACATGGGACGGTGCCAGATACTTTTGAAGAAATTGAGAACTCTTAACACTTTTGTTTTTCAGGTTTTCGTTCAGCCGTTATGGCTGTTTGTTTTCCTGTAAGTGTGGTTCTTCTTTTCTTCGCCTTCATATTATCATTGAAACGTACAAAAGTCAACGGTTTTATGCATGATTTTTATCGAATTTTTCAACTTTTCGGAAAAAATATGTGCAATTTGTACAAATATGTACGGTCAACTGCGTACAAAAAAGCCCGGGAACGGTCCCGGGCTTCGATTTTTTGTGGTCAGATGGAGATCTCGTGCGCCATACGGTAGATGTCGATGTCGATGGCCTTTTCCATCTGCAGGGCCTCTTCGATGTCGTAGTCCACGATGGTGTCGTTCCGGATGCAGACGACCCGGCTGGAACAGTTGTCCCGGAGCAGACGGGTGGCGTAGTTCCCCATCCGGGACGCCAGTACCCTGTCGTTGACCGTGGGTGATCCGCCGCGCTGGACGTGGCCGAGGATGGTGGCCCGGGACTCGACGCCGGTCTCCTCCTCGATCTGCTTGGCCATGACGGTCGCGTCGCCGCAGCCCTCCGCGAAAATGATGATGAAGTGCTGCTTGCCGGTGGAGATGGTCTTCTTCATGCGCTCGACGACGTCGATGTCGAAGTCGTACTCGAATTCCGGGATCAGGATGCTGGTGGCACCGACGGCGATGCCGGAGTACAGGGCGATGTACCCCGCCTTGCGTCCCATGACCTCGATGACAGAGCAGCGGCTGTGGGACTCGGTGGTGTCGCGCACCATGTCGACCATCTGCATGACGGTGTTGACCGCCGTGTCGAAACCGATGGTCAGGTCCGTACAGGAGATATCGTTGTCGATGGTGCCGGGGATGCCGACGCAGTTGATGCCTTTGTGGGAAAGCGCCTGGGCGCCGCGGAACGAGCCGTCACCGCCGATGACGACGACGCCTTCGATGCCGAGCCGCCGGCACATGTCCGCGGCCTTCTCCTGGCCCCGGTCGGTCATGAATTCCATGCTCCGGGCCGTGCGCAGGACCGTGCCGCCCCGCTGGACGATGTTGGACACACTGCGGAGGTTCATTTCCGTGACGTCTCCGGACAT
>JAGACE010000001.1 GCA_017614275.1 Clostridia bacterium
AACACGGTCAACGACATGCTCAGCGGCCAGCCCATGCTCCACGAGGGCGGCTGGGATCCGCATCCGACTCTGGCGGGCCATCAGTACATCGCCAACCAGATCCTCACCGCGCTCGGCGCATAACGGATCCAAGACAAACAAAAACCATCGTACCTCAGGGTGCGATGGTTTTTTTCTTGATGTAGCGCCAGAGGAAACTGACCAGGCCGAGTTCGCCGAACATGGAGAACAGGAAGTTCTCTTTCATATGGCCGGTGGCCGGTCCGATGCCGGCGAAAAAGAACATGAGCGCTCCGGCCAGGGTGAGTTCTTTTTCTCCCTTTTTCTTCCACAGCACGAGCCCGCAGGCGATGAGCACGAGCGTGGGGACGACGGACAGCGCCGAAAGGAGGCCGCCGACCCATTTGGGGGTCGTTTCGCCATCGAGGACGAAACGGGTGATCCCGGCGTGCTTCAGAGCTTTCAGACGGGCTCTGCACCCTGCGGCCGCTCCGGCGAGCATCAGCAGAGCAGTCAGCACGCCGACGACTTTTTGAGCGGTGTGACTGCTCTCCAGCGCCTCCGCGCAGATCGCAAGCAGGAGCGGGGTCAGGGCCCCGTGCAGGATGTAGCGGGGGGCACTCAGGGTCTTCAACAGGAGTCCGTCGCCCAGGAACGCGCCCAGCGCCAGGACGAACGCGTCGTAGAACAGGCCGAAGGTGAGGCCTGCCATCAGCAGCGGGATCCGAAAGGCCGTGTCCTGCTGCCAGCGGTCCCACAGCAGAAAGAAAAACAACAGATAGAATGCCGCCATGCACCAGAGCAGGAAGGGCACCGCGGGAAGCAATAACGGAAGCATACAGGTTCCTCCTAGAGTTCTGCATCAATTATACAAATAAACAAATTTGATAACAATACAATGTTTAAAAGATGACAATGCGAAAGAGAGGAACGGTGTGTTTTTCTGCGCGGAGTCTGCTATACTATTACTGTTATGGATTTTTGACATTGACAAGGAGGAACCACCATGAGCAAGAAAATCATCGTGGCCGGCGCCGGCCACGGCGGACTGACCGCAGCGGCACTGCTGGCGAAAGCGGGCTTCGACGTCACGATCTACGAGCGTGCGGAAGAGGGGAAATGCGGGTACGACTGGACCGATATCTTCGACCCGAAAGCCCTCGACGTCGTCGGCTGTCCCCGCCCGGAGCAGGTCGGCCTGCCCTGGGAGTGGAAGATCGACATGACCTTCTTCGGCCCCAACACGAAGGATGACAAGAAGATCCGCCAGGAGGTCCCGAACGATCCCAACGAGATGGAGATCAAGATGGAACGCTCTGACATCTACAAACTTCTGATTGGCTTTGCGACCGACAGCGGAGCGAAAATCGAATACGGCGTCAATATCCTCGGTCCCATCCTTGCCGGCGACCGTGTCATCGGCATCCGGACCGACAAAGGCGATTTCTATGCCGACATGGTCATCGACGCAGCGGGCGCCGAGTCCGTGATCCGCACGAACCTCCCGGACTGCCTCGGCATCCAGAAGCATCCTCTGTGGGGCGAGAAATTCTACGTCTACCGGGCGTTCTATGACCTTCCGGTGGATCCGAAGACCGTGGAAGACCGCTATAAAGTCATGCTGCTGCCGGATCCCGGCGCTGTCGGTATCGGATGGATCGCCACCGAAGACGAGTTCTCCGATCTGCTCATCGGCCACATGGATCCCCTGACCTCGGAAGAGGTCGAAGAGATCGCCGCCCGGTACCGCAAGGACAACCCGCAGCTCGGCACGAAGAAACTGCGCGGCGGACAGATGGTCCTCATCCCGGTCCGTCAGCCGCTGTCCATCATGGTGGCCGACGGCTATGCCGCGATCGGCGACTCCGCGTTCATGACGGTCCCGATCATCGGCTCCGGCATCGGCAACGCCATCAAGAATTCGAAGATCCTGGCCGACACCATCATCGCCGACAAGACGGAGACCTACTCCGCCGAGACCCTGTGGCCCTATCAGTACGGTTACTATCAGAAGATGGGGAAGGGCATCGCCCCGCTCGCACTGGTCAAACTCCTCCTGACCCGGATCTCGCACGACCAGCTGGATTACGCGTTCGACAAGGGCATCCTCACGAAATATGAGATGACCATCACGGCGAACCATACGAGTCTGTGGAAATTCCTGAACTTCGACCCGAACCTGCCGAAGCGCGGTCTGGCCATTCTCGGGGACAGAGATCTGCTCGTGAAGGGCGCCGGCGTCGTGGCCGATGTGGCCGCCTGCCTGGTCGTCGAACAGTTCCTGCCGAAGCACTATTCCAGAAAGGCAGTCCAGACCTGGGCGAAGGCTTATGACACGGTTTTCACGCATCGTTTGAAGAAAATGGGCAAAGCGTAACGAAACAGTAACAAATTGTTTACTTATACGCGGCTAAAAAAATCGTTCGAATAAAACCCGTTCTTTGTGCAACAATCACAAAAAAATTGTACTCGGCCAAAAAACTGAGGTCCCTCGACACGAGGTATCCGACGTTTTTTGGCCGCGTGTAGTTTTACGGCCAACTTGTCCGCTGTGTTGTTCGGTTAAAACGTATTTACTTGTAACTATATTGTTGCTATCATGTCTCCGTTGTGCCTAATGCTTTATTAGGTTAATTCGTTATGTATTCCAAATCAAAAGGGGAGAAACACATGAAGACCATTCGCAAAGTGATCGCCGCGTTCATGATCGCAGTCATGGCCGCCACCGTCCTTTCGACCACTGCTTTTGCGGCTTCCGAACAGAAGAAGTCCACGCAGATGGTGAAGTTCGCCAAACAGGCACTGGAACAGGCTGATACCGACGATCTCTACACCGGTACGATCGACGACCCGATCCTCATCTATTACGGATCTCAGCCGTTCACCCAGCCGTTCACGCTGGTGAAATGGCTCACCGACAACAAAAAACAGAAGTCTCCGACCTACAAAGGCAGCCTTCAGGATCTCAGCGTCGGTATCGTGGCCGATCTGGGCAACTTCTATGCGAAGAACTATCTGTCCAAGACTCTGACCACTCTGGAAGACACGTCTTATGACATCGGGGAAGGCGTCAAGAAAGCTCCCGATGAGATCGTAGACAAGATCGCCACCAAAACCAAAGCCCCGATCGTCAGCGACCTCTATGAGATGACCGGCCCCGCCGGTAAGATCGCCATGATGGCCGTCCTGTTCCCGGGTTACCTTGCCACCAACGCAGGCGCCCTGGTCTTCGTCCTCGTCGGCGGCGGCGTCGCTCTGGCTGTCATCTTCGGACTGACCGGCGTCATGTCTCCGCTGCTCGCGATCAAAGAAGGACCCCGTGTCATCGAGCAGTTCTTCCGTGACATCAACGAGATGGAAAACGCTGTTGACGCCGCGAAATAAGGAGTATCAAGGAGAAATAAGGAGAGGTAGCACATATCATGAAAAAGAGACTCATCGCAGCACTGCTGCTTGTCGTATTCATCGTTCCGCTCTTCAGTGTGACTTCGTTCGCCGCGGGCGGACAGAAGAAGATCAAGAGCGCCAAGGTCGTCACCTCCCTCGGTGACAGCGCCAGCTCCGGCTTCGGTCTGCCGGACTACAACCGCCATAAAAAACAGATCCTCTACGGAGAGCGCATCAAGGGTTCCTATCCGGACCTCGTGACCAAAGCGCTGGGCGCAAAGAAACTCTATCCGTACGGCATCTCCGGTATCCGGACGTATGACCTTCGGTATCTGCTGGACAACAACTTCCAAGCGGACTACATCCTGAGAGACGTCATGGGCTACATGTCCGACTACGTCATCACGGAGAAGCACCTGAACGAACTCCGCCCGAAGTATCAGAAGGCCGTCAAAGAGTCTGACGTCATCCTGCTGGATGTCGGTTTCGACGACATCTGGATCCCGACCATCGCCTGTGTCTATGACATCGCGGAAGACGGCCGGTTCAACAAGACCGAGCCCCGCAAGACCATCCAGACCAAGGTCAAGGAGATGGGCGCGGTCCGCACCATCATCGACAACGCCGTCCACTATCTCATCGGCTTTGCCGGCAACCCGCACAAGTGGGTCTCCTACTGGCTGCAGTGGGACATCACCTGCCTGAAGTGGGCCACCGACTACTTCATCAACTACGATGCCATCATCAAGCAGATCTACAAGCTGAACCCGGATGTCACCCTCGTCTCCGTCGGCTGCTACAACCCGACCACCAACTGGAGCATCCTGCCCGGCGACCGTTCTCTGGAACACGCTCTTCAGCCGTACTATGACATCGTCAACACCCAGAAGATGAAATGGGAAGCATTCTACGACAGCTACTACTATGTCGAGCTGCGGAACATCCCGATGATCAACAACACCGCGACCATCCCGCTGCTGGAAAACCTGACGCTGGATGACAAGGGCTTCAACCCGCATCCGACACCGCAGGGCCACAAGATGATCGCGAACGCCATCCTCGAACGGATCGGCGCGAAATAAGGCTTTATTTGATAAAGTACATACAGACGGAGAAGGGGCCTCGCACGCACAGTGCGGGCTCTTTCTTCTTGTGTTATAATTCTATATAGATTCTTCAAGGAGGTGGCAGCATGGCGGAAGCGGACGGGGCCCGTCGGGTCCGGAGCGCCGCGGAACAGGCGCAGTATGACAAACTGGTCGGAACGCCTGTCACGAAGCTCATCCCGAAGCTGGCCGTGCCCACCGTCCTGAGCATGATGGTCACCATGCTCTACAACCTGGCGGACTCCTATTTCGTCGGCCGCCTCGGCACCAGCGCCAGCGCGTCGGTCGGCATCGTCCTCAGCATCCTGGCCACCTTCCAGGCGTTCGGTTTCCTGTTCGGACACGGCGCCGGTGCGGTCGTCAGCCGCCAGCTGGGGCAGGGGCAGAAGGAGGAAGCGGGCAAAACCGCGTCCACAGGGTTCTTCCTGGCCTTCTTCGTCGGCTTTGTTCTGTCTGTGCTGGGCCTGCTGACCATCCATCCTCTGATGCGCCTTCTGGGCAGCACAGAGACCATTCTGCCATATGCGGTCGAGTACGGGCGATGCATCTTCTTCTCCGGCATGTTCTTCGCCTCGAGCTGCGTCCTGAACAACGTCCTGCGCTATGAGGGCAGGGCCTTCTACGCCATGATCGGTCTGGTGTCCGGCAGCGTGCTCAACATCTTCCTGGACCCGCTGTTCATCTTCGGCTTCGGCCTCGGCATCCGGGGCGCCGGCATTGCCACCGCGCTGTCCCAGACCATCTCGTTCCTGCTGTTGCTGTCCATGTTCCTCCGCGGGAAGACGGTCAGCCATCTGTCCGTCCGGAACATCGATCTGAAGCACTTCGCCACGACCTCCCGGATCTGCCGCAACGGTCTGCCGAGCCTGGTCCGGCAGATGCTGGCGATGTTCGGGACCACCATCCTCAACGTCAGCGCCCGGCCTTACGGCGACGCAGCCATCGCGGCCATGACCATCGACGGCAGGGTAGCCATGTTCATCTTCGCTTTCGTCCTCGGCATCGGCCAAGGCTATCAGCCGGTGGCCGCCTACAACCACGGCGCCGGGCGGAACGACCGGGTGAGGGAGGGCTACTGGTTCACGCTGATCACCTCGGAGGTCGTCGTCGGCGTCCTGGCCGTTCTGGCCATGGTGTTCGCCGCGCCCGTCGTGGGTTTCTTCCGGGACGACCCGGAGGTCATCCGCATCGGCGCGAAGGCGATGTACTTCTTCGGCATCTCCGCCTTCTTCCAGCCTGTCTCCGTCTGTACGAACATGATGTTCCAGTCGATCGGAAACTCGCGCATCGCCACGTTCCTGTCGTCCCTGCGCAGCGGCCTCTATTACATCCCGATCCTGCTCATCCTCCCGCGCTTCCTGGGACTGCTCGGCATCCAGAGCGCGGTCATGTGGTCCGACCTGCTGACGGCGCTGACCAGCTTCCCGTTCGCGCTCCGCTATTTCCGACAACTGAAAGGATCCGGACAACGATAAAAAACTTCCGACACCGTTCGATGTCGGAAGTTTTGTTTTCTTGGGGATCAGAGCAGGCCGTTGTTCTTCAGGAACTTGAGTGCGAGCTCCGCGGTCTCTTTGGAACGGTTCTGCAGGAAGCAGTGACCGCCGAGTTTGATGACGTGGTCGTCGTATCCGGCCGGGAGCGCGTTGCGGAGCGCCTTGGCCTTGGTCGGGAAGACGAAGAGGTCGGCGTTGCCGGTGACCAGCTGGACCGGGGCCTTGATGTCCTTCAGCTTGGAGAGATCCGGGAGCCTGGTCTTGGACGTCATGTAGCACAGGCCGGTGCCGGCGTCTGCCACGAGGAACGGACCCTGGAATTTTTTTGCGTCGTACTTCTTGAAGGAATAGATCGGGTCCATGGTCATCGTCAGTTCAATGATGTTGAACAGTTTTTCATAGGGGGCCACCAAAGCCAGCGCCTTGTCCATGATCACCCGCATCGGTTTGATCATGATGAATTTGCCGAGCCAGCCGGGGACGTTGAACATGAGCAGCGGCGCGTTGAGGATGACCGCATTGAATCGGCTGGCGTCCGTGTTCGCCATCTGCAGGGCGACGGACCCGCCCATGGAGTGCCCGACGAGGATCCAGCCGGACTTGTCGGTGTCCAGTTTGTCCATGAGGGCGTAGACCATCTCGATCTGGGGGACGAACTTGATGCCTTTGGTCTCCCGGGTGGAGTAGCCGAAGTCCGGGAGGTCGACCCGGACGCATTTGATGCCGGCCTTCGTGTAGCGCTCGACGAGTTCATCGAAGAACGTCGTGTCGCAGCCGAAGCCGTGGAGCATGAACATCTTGGCCTTTTCGGCGCCCTTCGCGGGATCGATCCGATAATGGAGATGATAGTCTCCATACTCGAAGTATTCGCTGTTCGCAAAGGGCTTTCCGGTTTCGAACGTGAGTTTGGTAAGAGCGACAGACATGTTGTGGACCACCTTTCACTGTTGTCATTTCATTATCATACAAGTTTCATTATACATTTTTTGTCTTTTCACTACAAATGCAAAATAAAAAAGCGTATAATAACGTTAACATAATGATATGAAAAAGGAAGGAGAACCCGCTATGAGTTCATTCAAAGACCTCCGGATCGTCGACAATTTCTATCAGACGTCCGCCTTTTATCCGATGCCTACGGTCTGCATCACGACCATCAACCCGGACGGGAGCATGAACGTCGGTTCCTATTCGCTGATCGCCCCTTACTATGTGGCCGGCCGCGAATACTACGCCATGCTGCTCAACTGCCGGAACAATTCCAACACCTGCCAGAACCTGCTTCGGACGGGGAAATGCGCCATCAACTTCATCCCCGATGACCGCAAGACGTTCAAAGAGGCTGTTCGTCTCGGCTTCCCCGGACCGTCCGAAGACAAGATGCCGGACTGCAAGTTCAAGTTCGAAGACGGTCTGACCGACCCCTCCGACCCCGAGCGTCCGAAAGTCATCTCCTCCGCCTTCCAGGTCTTCGAGTGCACCTGGGACTCCTCTCTCGAGGACGGCGGCAAGTGGAAGCCCGGCGAGATGGACGGCTATGAAGGCCCCTACAGCAATTTCAACGGCATCACCTCCAAGTTCGGCGCCCACTTCATCCTGAAGATCGAAAAGATCCTCATGAAGGAGAAGTATTACAACGCCATCGTCAACGGCGTCAAAGCCAAAGACTTCCCGCCGGTCCCCGTCGACTACGGTTATCGGGATTCCACCAATTTCTGGTACACCCCGTTCAAGGGCAGAAAAGCCATCTCCGAGCCCGTCCCGGCGCCGAAGGACATGGACATCGCCACCATCAAGTACGCGGCGGACCGCTGCGACGACGTCGTCAAGTTCACCGACGAGGCCCTCATGAATTTCGTCAAGGTCCCGCGTCCGTTCCTGAAGACCGTCCTCATGGGCTGCGTCGACTGGGCCAAAGAAAACGACGTCACGCTGATCACCGATGAACACGTGAAGATCATCAACGACAAGCGCAACGCCGAGAAAGCCGCGAAAAAGAAAAAGAAATAAGTTTCGTCAACAGAGAAAAAACCGAGCGCAGCGCGCTCGGTTTTCTTTTTGTCTGTAGTCAATCGCCCAGGACCCTGTGGTAGAGGTCGATGTACTGTTTGGCGGAGGCGTTCCAGGAGTGGTCCGTTTCCATGGCGCGGCGCACCATGGCGTCCCAGTTGTCCCGCTCGGTGAAGTAGAGGGTCTTCGCGTAATTCACCGCGTTGAGGAGCAGGTCCGCCCGGTACTGGTCGAAGGAGAAGCCGTTGCCGCTGCCGTCGAACTTGTTGTAGGCCCGGACCGTGTCCTTCAGGCCGCCGGTCTCCCGGACGATGGGGATGGCGCCGTAGCGGAAGGAGATGAGCTGGGTGAGGCCGCAGGGCTCGAAGCGGGAGGGGACCAGGAAGGCGTCCGCCGCCGCGTAGACCTTGTGGGCCCGCTCGTCGGAGTACATGATGTTCGAGGAGACGGTGCCCTTGTGTTCGTTTTCATAATAGCGGAACGTGTCCTCGTACCGGGGCTCGCCGGTGCCGATGAGCACGAACTGAGTGTTGCCGTCGAGGAACTGCTCGAACACCGCGGTGATCAGGTCGAGGCCCTTCTGGTCTGTCAGGCGGGAGATGAGGGCGATCAGGAACTTGGAGTCGTCCACCTCCAGGCCCAGCTCTTCCTGCAGGGCCCGCTTGTTGGCCTTTTTGCCTTCGACCACACTGTCTACGTCGTATTTCTGCGCGATCTTGTCATCTGTGGCAGGGTCCCAGATGTCGTAGTCGATGCCGTTGACGATGCCGCAGAGCTTCATGTGGTGGTAGCGGATGACCGGGTCGAGGTACTCGCCGTACTCCGCGGTCTTGATCTCTCCGGCGTAGGTGTCGGAGACGGTGGAGATGATGTCGGAGTAGACGAGGGCGCCCTTGAGCATGTTGGCGTCGTCATGGATCTCCAGCTGATCCGGCGTGAACACGTAGTCCGGCAGCCCGGAGAGATATTTGATGAGGCCGAGCTCGTGCTGGCCCTGGAATTTCAGGTTGTGGACCGTGATGATGGTCCTGGCGTGCTGCCCGACTTCTGTGTCCCGGAACAGGGTGCGCAGATAGACCGGGACCAGGCCCGCCTGCCAGTCGTGGCAGTGGATGACGTCCGGCAGAAAACCGATGACGGGCAGAGCGGCCAGGACCGCCTTGTCGAA
Organism: Clostridia bacterium; assembly: GCA_017614275.1. Lineage (GTDB taxonomy): Bacteria > Bacillota > Clostridia > Oscillospirales > Acutalibacteraceae > RUG420. The sequence goes on from JAGACE010000001.1 coordinate 9,168, forward strand.
GAAGATGAACTTCCCGAGGTCCTCGGCCATGCTGGTGTAGGGGTTGCCGTTGGAGAAGAACTCCTCGTTGTCGATGAAGTAATAGACGACGCCGTCCTGCTCCAGTTTCATGACGCCCACATATTTCATGATGCCCGCGCTGGTCGTGTCCATGTCGAAGTGGCACACGTATTCCATGCGGTCTTTGAACTGCTGCGGGATGCAGGCATACTTCGGCATGACGACCCGCACATCGACCCCTTCCGCGGCCAGGGCCTTGGGCAGGGCGCTCATGACGTCGCCGAGCCCGCCGGTCTTGGCAAAGGGGTAACATTCCGAACCGACGAACAAAACTTTCATGGGTCTTCGCTCCTTTGTCCTGTTTTCCAATAGGATGCAACCTCAGTATAGCACGGGACAGAAGAAAAAACACGCACGGAAGAAAAGATTTGTTATAATAGAGGGCAAAGGGGGCTGAACCATGGCCAAGACTGCTTACATCAACGGGAAGATCCTCGACGGCAGCATCGACATGCAGCCGGTGGAGGGCAAAGCCATCCTCGTCAAAGGGGAGACCATCGAAGCCATCGTCCCGGCCGGGGACGTCGACAAAAAGAAATACAAGGTCGTGGACCTGCGGGGCGCCTACATCCTGCCCGGCCTCATCAACCTGCACGGCCATCTGCCGACCTCCGGCAAGGCGCCGAAGAACGACAAAAAGACCAACTATAAAGCGCTGTCGCCGCTGGTCCGGATGACCGACTGGAACCCGCTCCTGCGGGCAGTTTTCCTGCTGATCCAGGCGCCGAACGTGAAGAAAGCGCTGCTCAGCGGCGTCACCACCATGCGGGTGGTCGGCGGCGTCTCGGACATCGACGGCGTCCTCAAGAAAAAGGTCGAGAAGGGCAGGCTCCCCGGGCCGCGCCTGCTGGTCGCGAACACGGCGGTCTCTGTCCCGGACGGGCACTTCGCCGGCGTCCTCGCCACGGAGGCGACGAGTCCGGAGATGGCCCGGGAACACGTCCGGAAGATCCTGAAGACGAAGCCGGACCTCATCAAACTGATGATCACCGGCGGCGTCATGGACGCGGAGGTCGTGGGAGAGCCCGGCATGCTGCGGATGCCTCCGGAGATCGTGAAGGCGGCCTGTGAGGAAGCCCACAAGGCGGGCCTCATGGTGGCGGCCCACGTCGAGAGCCCGGAGGGCGTCCGTGTGGCTCTGGAGAACGGCGTCGACAGCATCGAACACGGCGCCGCGCCCGACGAGGAGATCCTCCGCCTGTTCAAGGAGCGGGGCGCGATCGACATCTGCACCATCTCTCCGGCAGCTCCTTACTGCCTGCTCCCGGAGGAGGTCAGCCACTGCGGCGACGACGCCCGCATCAACGGCAGGGTCGTCATGGACGGCATCATCGACTGCGCCAAAGCCTGCCTGGAGAACGACATCCCGGTCGGCCTCGGCACGGACAGCGGCTGACCCTTCATCAACTCCTACAGCATGTGGAGAGAGCTTTATTACTTCACGAAGTACGTCGGCGTGTCCAACCAGTTCGCTCTGTACACCGCCACGAAGCGGAACGCCGAACTGGTCCACATCGGCGACGTCACCGGCACCATCGAGCCCGGCAAGAGCGCCGACATGATCGTCTGCAGACAGAACCCGCTGGACGACGTCACGGTCCTGCGGGATCTGGAGATGGTCATCTTCCGCGGAAAACTCCACAAAGACGTTGCCTTCAAGAAGGACCGGACCGTCGAAGACGCTCTGGACACCCTGTTATAACCTTTCCAAGAGAGGACGATCGCCTTGAGCGACTACAACCGCAAAACCAAAGAAGATCGCCCCGTGGTGGCGATCTGCTATGACTTCGACAAGACCCTGTCGCCGGACGACATGCAGGCCCAGGGATACATCCAGTCCGTCGGCTACGAACCGGACAAGTTCTGGGAGACCAGCAACGCGCTGGCGGACGCCAACGGGATGGACTCCAACCTTGCCTACATGTACCTCATGAAAGAGGAGGCGCGGGGCACCCTGATCTTCAACCGGGCCGCCCTGGAGGAGTACGGCTCCAGAGTGAAGCTGTTCCCGGGCGCCGAGGACTGGTTCGAACGCATCCGCCGGTACGGAGAGGAGCACGGCGTCCTCGTCGAGCACTACATCATCTCCTCCGGACTGAAGGAGATGATCGAGGGGACCTCGGTGGCAAAAGCCGGCGCCTTCGAGCAGATCTACGCGAGCTCCTTCCTCTACGACGACAAAGGCGTGGCCATCTGGCCGGCCCAGGTCGTCAACTACACGAACAAGACCCAGTTCCTGTTCCGGATCTCCAAGGGCGTGCTCGACGTCAACGACCCGGCTGTCAACGACTTCTTCCCGCCGGACGAGATCCGCGTGCCCTTCCGGAACATGATCTACATCGGGGACAGCGACACCGACGTCCCCTGCATGAAACTGGTCAATTCCTACGGAGGCCACTCCATCGGCGTCTACAACGCCGGGACCAACGACCGCGCGAAGGTCCACAAGATGATGCGCGACAACCGAATCAAATACTTCGCTCCGGCGGACTACACGGAGGGGACGGAACTGGACCTGCTGGTCAAGGCCATCCTGGACCGGACGGCCGCCAACGAAAAACTGGAATCCATCTACTACGAGAATCTGAAGGAGAGTCGATCATGAGAAACCGTTTCATCGCCATCCTGATCGCCGCTGGCCTGCTCCTGGCCCTGACCGCCTGCCACAAAACGGAGAACGTGGAAGTCACCACCACGGCCGCCGTGGTGACAGAGCTTCCGGACGAGGAGACCACGGCGCCCGAAGACACCACGAAAGACAGCGAGCAGACCTCGAAGACCGCCAGCACCACGGTCGTCAAGAACCAGATCAGCCTGACCGGCACCTGGAACGACCGGGTCAGCCAGCGGGCCACCATGGAGGTCCGGGGCGGCAAGGATCAGAGCTATCAGATCCACATCCACTGGGGCAGCACGGCCTTCGAGACAGACGACTGGACCATGACCGGGACGTTCAACGACTCGACCGGCGAACTGACCTACAAAAACTGCACGCACAAGACCATCACCCTGAGCGAGGAAAACGGTCCCGAGACCGAAGAGGTCCACTACACGGGAGGCACCGGCAAGTTCCTCTACAGCAACGGCGAACTCCGCTGGCACGCGGACAACGACCCGGATGTCAATGACTGTGTGTTCGTGCGCTGACCGTTCGTGCGATTTGCCCTTGACCATTTGGGGAAAACCAGTACAATAGACTTGTTTCTTTTATAAAAGCTATCCAGGAGGTCCTCACCAAGCAGGAGTACAGACCCGTCAAAGAAGGAAAAGTCCGGGAGATCTATGACCTGGGCGATGCACTCGTCCTCGTCGCCACCGACCGCATCTCCGCGTTCGACGTCATCCTCAAAAACGAGGTGACGAAGAAGGGCACGGTCCTGACCCAGATGTCCAAGTTCTGGTTCGACCTGACCCGCGACATCCTTCCGAACCACATGATCAGCGTCGATGTGAACGACATGCCGGAATACTTCCGTCAGCCGCGGTTCGACGGCAACAGCATGCTCTGCAAAAAGCTGACCATGCTGCCCATCGAGGCCATCGTGCGCGGGTACATCACCGGCTCCGGCTGGAAGAGCTACTGCGAGAACGGGACCGTCTGCGGCATCAAACTGCCGGAGGGCCTGCAGGAATCCGACAAACTGCCGGAGGCGATCTACACGCCGTCCACCAAAGCGGAGATCGGCGACCACGACGAGAACATCTCCTACGAGCAGTCCATCGCCGTGCTGGAAAAAGAATTCCCGGGCAAAGGGGAAGAGTACGCGCAGAAACTCAGAGACTGCACCCTGGCCCTCTATAACAAATGCGCCGACTACGCGCTGTCGAAGGGCATCATCATCGCCGACACGAAGTTCGAGTTCGGCCTCGATGAAGACGGCAACATCGTCATCGCCGACGAGATGCTCACGCCGGACTCCAGCCGCTTCTGGCCGGTGGAAGGCTACGAGCCGGGCCACGGCCAGCCGTCCTTCGACAAGCAGTATGTCCGCGACTACCTGAAAGCGAACCCCGACTGCGACTACGACCTGCCGCAGGAGGTCATCGACAAGACCATCGACAAGTACCTCGAGGCCTACAAACTCCTCACCGGAAAAGACCTCGCGTAACAACAGCAAAAAGAAAAAGACTGCATCGTGCGATGCAGTCTTTTTTGTTTTGGAATGCTTATCTCCGATACTTCTGGGCAGCGTTGATGCCGGCCATGAAGGTCTCGGAATACTTCTCGTCGTCTTTGATGTAGATGCCGGCGGCGACTTCCTCGGGGACCCAGACGTGCGGGTCATCGGACTGGACATAGCCGGGCAGCGGCTTGCGGGTCCAGGGGTTCTTGCCTTCCTTCTTGAACGCTCTGTACAGGGTGATGATGTACACGAGGTCGAACATCAGGCAGGAGCCGATGAGGAGTTTCATGTAGGGCATGGTCTCCATGAGGACGAACTTCTGCCACGGGACATGGTAGGAGCGCAGCAGGACAAGAGCGCCCAAAACGTCCGGCGCCAGCGTGCCGAGGCACTTGGAGATGGCGATGATCATCGACTGACCGTCGGTGTTGCCGCGTCTCAGGAGCATCGGGATGTACAGGGAAGAGATGAAGATGTTCTGCTGATACGCAGCGTAAGCGCCCTGATGGTCTTCCAGTTCCATGGAAATGAACCAGACGGCCTGGAAGCTGACGAACAGGATGAACAGGACATACGGGACGAACATCTTCTTGCCGAAGCCCGGCAACGCGTGGTTGTACTCCTCGCGGCCGTATTTGAACTTCAGGTACAGGATGACACAGTCGAACAGGAACCAGACGGCGTCGACGCCTCTCTGGACCATGGTCTGATCCGTGACATGGAAGAAGGATCCTTCGGGGAAGAAGGGATCGCCCATGAAGGCGAAGATGAATTCCCAGGCCCAGTTGAGGCCGAGGACCATCAGCGGCATACCGCAGGCCTTGTCTTTGAAGCCGCGATAGATGATGTCGATGTACACGATGGTCCAGAAGATACCGGAGACCAGCGTGAGAATGGCATAGATCGGCTCATCGGGCACGATCATGCCGGCTATGGTTACTTTATCCATATAGTTATTACTCCTTACTCATTTTCTTTCTGTTGTTCTTACTCGTCGTCGTCAATGTCCTCGAAGACTTTTCCGAACAGGATCGTGATCACGAGCCCAGCCAGGGCAACGGCGCTGTACAACAACAGCCAGAAGATTCCTCCTAACATTCCTCCGAGCATTCCTTTCCCTCCTTTTTCGATTGCACACAAAGCGGTACATGTATAGCATATCTATTCTAAACGAAGCGAATACGTTTTGCAATAGCGGCCGATTATTGTATGCGTATTCTTTTTTTGCCGCCTTTTTTCGTTTTCAGATTGAGTTAAGTAAAAGTTAATATAGTATTAATGCAATTCGTATATACGAACATCAGAAAAGGAGCGGTATTCCATGAAACGAATGACAAAAGCCCTGAGCATCCTGCTGGCAGTTCTGATGCTGGCCAGCGCGGCCTGCCTTTCTGTATTTGCGCAGAGCAAATACGATTATAAGAAAGTGACGCTCATCGGAGACAGCATCGCCACCGCGCTGCGCATGGAGTGGCGCGGGGAAGGGGCGCCTCCTGCGGACATCGCGCAGTATTACAAATACAATGAAGACAGCGGGAAATGGACCCGTACCGGCGCGACCCACGGCGCGTGGATCGAGAATAGTTATCCCTCCAGAGTCGTCCGTGCCGTCGGGCTCGGGGAGAACGATCTGTACAACTATGGCCGCGAGGCCTTCAGCTCTATCGAGTTCCGCCGTCTGCTGGACGCGTCTTATGCGCCTGATGAGGAGGACATCGCCATCAGCGACGGGTTGTACGCCGCTTACGGTGCGGACCTCAAAGGACACGATCTCGCCTATCAGCAGAAGCAGGTCAAAAAAGACCTTGCGGATTCCGACCTCGTCATCGTCGGCATGGGGTCCAACGACATCTTTTCCTATGCCATGGTCCACTACAGCAATGTGTCGGCGGGCCTGGAGTCCACGCCTCTGACGGCGGCGCAGAAACAGGCGCTCATCGCCCTCAACGATGTCATCGAGCCCCTGGTGGCGAACGGACAGTTCGCGGAAGCCTGGGCCACGCTCTTCAATCTTGCCTCCACCATCAACGCGCTCCAGCAGACCGCGGTCGTGCTGGTGAAGGCCATCCTGCAGGGCGTCCAGAAGTTCATCGAAAACTGGGACCAGATCATCAACAAGATCCATGAATACAACCCGGACGCCACGGTCGTGGCCGTCGGTCTGTTCAATGCGGTTGCCGGCCTGTACCTGACCGACAGCATCAAACTTGACCTCGGACAAGTCATGTCGCCGGTCTTCGACACGATGAACGGCCACATGAAGTCCTATGCGCAGAAGACCGGGTATTATACCTATGTCGACGCGACGAAGACAGACCATCCCGCCTGGCCCACCGGAATGGAACTCATCCGGGACACCAGCCAGATCATGTATTACATGATGATCTGCACCCATCCGACGTATGCCGGACAGGAGTACATCGCGGAACAGATCCTGAAAGTGCTCCCCGAAAAGCCCTCGACCCGTACGGTGAAAAAGAATTCGAAAGACGGGAACTGGTATCTGTATGACGGCGATAAGATCGACTACAGTTACACCGGCATCGCGAAAAATGAATACGGCTGGTGGCGCATCGAAAAAGGAAAAGTCAACTTCAACGCCAACGGCGTGTACAAGAATGAATACGGCTGGTGGTATGTCAAAGACGGCAAGGTCGATTTCAGCTATACCGGGTTTGCCTCCAACAAATACGGTACCTGGCGCATCGTCAAAGGCAAAGTGGACTTCAAGGCAGACGGTGTCGTCGGCGAGCAGAAGGACTGGCGCTATGTCAGCGGTGGGAAAGTGCAGAACGTCACCGGTGTCTATTCGAACCGGTTCGGTCGCTGGTATGTGAAGAACGGCAAAGTCGACTTCTCAAAGACCGGGACCGTCAAAGTGAACGGCCGCACCTATGTCGTGTATGGAGGACGAGTCGTCGTCTGATCGAAAAACAAACTGCTCCGCTCGGGCCCCTGACGGGTCTCCCGGGCGGAGTTTTTTATGTTATAATAGAGAACAGAAACAAGAACAGGTTTTATTGGAGAGGTTATCTTATGAGCGATCTGATCACACTGGCCTGCCAGGTCTGTCCCCGGGGCTGTTTCCTGCAGGCAGAGAAGGGCCCGGACGGAACCATCGCAGTGTCCGGAAACGACTGCGACCGGGGAAGGAAGTTCGCAACGGCCAAACTGACCGGCGAACCGTATCCGGGCGAAGAGGACGAGGAGGAAGGTCCGTCGGCACGCTGTCAGAAAGCAAAAGAGGAGTTCTTCCGCCGGTTCGGGGAAGAGGGCGATGTGTCCATGTTTTCAGCGCCCGGCCGGAGTGAGATCGGCGGGAACCACACGGACCACCAGCGCGGAAAGGTGCTGGCCTGCGCGCTGGACCTCGACGTCGTCTCCGCGGCCCGGAAGACGGACGACGGCATCATCACCGTGCAGTCGGAAGGGTTTGAGGAAGACAGCGTCGATCTGTCCGTATTGGAACCGATCCCGGAAGAGGAAGGTACCTCAAAAGCGCTCGTGCGCGGGGTGGCGGCTGCTCTGAAAGAAGCCGGCTATGAGATCGGAGGCTTTCAGGCGTATACGATGTCCGATGTCCTGCCGGGCTCCGGGATGTCTTCCTCGGCGGCCTTCGAAGTGCTTCTGGGGACCATTCTGAGCGAGTTTTACAATGATGGCGGCATCTCTCCCGTCGAGGTGGCAAAAGCCTCTCAGAAGGCGGAGAACCGCTTTTTCGGAAAACCCAGCGGACTGCTGGACCAGATGACCTGCGCGGTCGGCGGGCTCGTGACTATCGATTTCGCAGACCCGGAGGCCCCGGCCGTCCGTCAGCTGGATGTGGATTTCGGATCCTTCGGCCACCGCCTGTGCATCACGGATACGAAGGGCTCCCATGCGGACCTGACGCCTGACTACGCGGCGGTCCCGGAGGAGATGAGGCGGATCGCCGCCCACTTCGGGAAAGAGGTCCTGCAGGAGGTCGGGGAAGCCGAGGTGCTCTCGAAGCTCCCCGAACTGCGGGAACTCTATGGGGACCGTCCGGCCCTGCGGGCCATCCACTGGTATGAGGA
>JAGACE010000034.1 GCA_017614275.1 Clostridia bacterium
AACGGCGCGGGCACCGTGTTCTTCACGGGCTGTCCGCTGGGCTGCGTCTACTGCCAGAACCACAACATCGCCGACGGCTCCCGCGGGACCGCACTGACGTCGGGACAGCTGACGGACGTGTTCCTGAGACTGCAGGACCTCGGCGCCCATAACATCGACCTCGTGACGCCCACCCACTTCGTGCCGCAGATCGTTCCCGCAATGGAGCGGGCAAAAGCGCACGGGCTCAGGATCCCGGTCGTCTACAACACCGGCACCTATGAGACCGTGGACACCCTCCGGATGCTGGAGGGCCTGGTGGACGTCTGGCTGCCGGACGTCAAGTATGTGAGCCCGGAGCTCTCCGCCCGGTATTCCGACGCCCCGGACTACTTCGACGTGGCCGCGGCGGCGCTGGAAGAGATGGTGCGGCAGGCGCCGGCCTGTGTGTTCGACGACGCCGGCCTTATGATCCGCGGCGTCCTGGTCCGGCACCTGGTGCTCCCGGGCTGCACGGAGGACTCCAAAGCCGTCTTGAAGTATCTGTATGAGACGTATGGAGACCGTGTCTGGCTCAGCATCATGAGCCAGTTCACCCCGGTCCGCCCGGCGGAGGGCCTGGACCGCCCGCTGACGCGGGCCGAATACGACGCGGTGGTGGACTTCGCGACCGACCTCGGCATCTCGAACGCCTTCGTCCAGGAGGGCGAAGCGGCTTCCGAGTCCTTCATCCCGGACTTCGAGCACTTTGATCTGGAAGCATTCCTGTCAAGGGAAACTACTTTACACCCGAAAGCGTGATCCCATTGAAACACGAACTGCCCTATTTCACCGTCGGCTCCTCCTTCGGCGGGAACCAGTCCTTCATGACGGACCCGGTCATGCGCATGGGCGGGTGCGGCGCCCTCGCGGTCTGCGACAGCTGCATCGTCCTGGCGCGGGAGTTCGGCGCGCACAGCCTCGTGCTCTTCGACGCGACGGACTTCTCGAAACAGGAGTACATCGCCTTCGGGCAGAGCATGAAGAAATACCTTCCGCCCCGCTGGAGCGGCATCAACAAACTGGCCACCTTCGCGGAGGAGGCGCAGCAATACTTTGACGACCGGGCGGCCGAGACGGGAGAGGCCCCCATCCGGTCCATTTGCACCGTCGACCACAGCGTCCCCTGGGAGGAAGCGGCCCGGCAGCTGAAGGAACAGCTCGACCGCGGCATCCCGGTCCCCACCCTGCTCCTGCGCCACAAAAGCCGGACCTTCGATTTCTATGAGTACCACTGGTTCATGGCCACGGGGTATGACGACCCGGGCGCCGAGACCGGACCGGCGGAGGACTTCCTCGTCCGGTTCACCACGTACGGCAGTTCCCGCTGGCTGTCCCTCCGAGACATGTGGGACACCGGTCACCCGGGCGAGGACGGCGGGTTCGTGTTCTGGGACGTCGAAGATACCGAAAGAAAATAGAGACATTGAAAGCGGCGAAAACGACCTGTTTTCGCCGCTTTTTTCAGCAAACGGAAAGAAAGATATGATATGGTAAACCAGAGGTATACCCTGTCAGACAAAAATCCTGAAACGGAGTGAACACAATGAAACACGCAAAAAAGATCCTCGCTGTTCTCATGGCGCTGGCGATGGTCCTGACCCTGTCCTGCATCTCGGCCTTCGCGACGCACAAGAAGCAGTACAACATGTACACGTTCTTCGGCGACAGCGTGACCGCTGCCGCGGGCCTGCCCTCCTACTACACCTTCTATCACCAGGACCCGGTGACCGGCAAGTGGGAAGGCACGGCGGAAGGCCAGCGCGTCCTCGGGTCGTACCCCGACCTGATCGCGCAGGAAGTCGGCATCAACAACGGCCTGGAGAACTACTACAACGAGTCCCACAGCGGCTGGCGGACCTCGGAAGTCCGCGAGATCTTCGATGAGGACTACTACAACGACGACGGCGCTCTGGCGAAAGCGCTTTCCGAGGCCATGGCCAACGGCAAAGCGATCTCCGGTCCGGATGAGCTGCGTCCCCGTGTCGTGGAAGAGATCAAAAACTCTGACCTGATCACGCTGGATCTCGGCTCCAACGACGTCCAGCTGCCGATCATCATCGCGCTGTATCAGGCCTTCGACCCGACGTCCAGTGCCGACTATCAGGCCTGGGCCATCGAGAAGATGCTCAACGAGTACGGCAGCGCCAACGAGGTCATCCAGAAGCTTGCGGACGCCGTGGCTCTGGCACACGGGGTGGAGTTCGCTCTGGAGATCATCTCCAAAGCCACCATCACCGGCCTGAACAAGTTCCGCGTGAACTATCCGGTCATCATCAACGCCATCCGCGAGCTCAACCCGACGGCGGACATCTATGTCATCGGCCTCTACAACCCGCTGTCCGACACCATGGTGTCCGAGAACCTGCCCATCCCGGTCGGCAAGGTCCTCGACCCGATGATCCTCAGCATGAACCTCTACCTGTCCACCCTGTGCCCGGCGCGCAGCCAGTACACCTATGTGGACGCGTTCAACACCGAAGTCATCGGCACCATCAACATCTCCGAGATGCTCGGCGACGGCGGCCTCTCCGCGGCGGGCATGGGCGACTACACCCTCTATGTCCACCCGAGCGCGAACGGCCACCGGTACATCGCCGACCAGGTGCTGAAAGCCATCCCGGATGAAGACTTCAACGGCATCGTCAAGGGCCTCGACGGCAAGTGGGCGATGTACGAGAACGACGAGGTCGTCACCTCCTACACCGGCATCGCCAAGAACCAGTACGGCTGGTGGCGCATCCGTAACGGCTACGTGGACTTCAACGCCAACGAGATCTACAAGAACGAGTACGGCTGGTGGAAGACCACGGACGGCAAGGTCACCTTCGACGAGACCGGCATCTACAAGAACGAGTACGGCTGGTGGCGCACCGTCGACTCCAAGGTCGACTTCAACGCCAACGGCGTCTACAAGAACGAGTACGGCTGGTGGAAGTGCACCGACGGCAAGGTCACCTTCAAGGAGACCGGCATCTTCAAGAACCGCTACGGCAAGTGGTACTGCAAGAACTCCAAGGTCGACTTCACCAAGAACGGCAAAGTCACCTACGGCGGCCACGTCTACAAGGTCAAGAACGGCAAGGTCGTCGGCTGACCGCTCTCACAGACAAAAAGACCTGCTCTTTTCGAGCAGGTCTTTTTTTGTTTCTGCCCCGCAGATCTGTGGGGCAGGGTCATTGTTTTCAAAGCAGGTTGTAGTCTGCAATGTCGACGGATCGTCCGATATAATGGATACTGGACCATTATGAAGCCTTTGGAAAAGGAGAGAACACCCATGGAATACAAAAACAATTATCCGGTCGTCATCTGCCACGGCCTCATGGGCTGGGGCGAGCAGGATCTGATCGACGAGCGATTCCCACATTTCGGCCTGACGGCGGAAAAGGACCTCTGCAAACACCTGCGGGAGCAGGGCATCGAAGTCCATCGCCCCTCCCTCGGTCCCGTCAACAGCGGCTGGGACAGAGCCTGTGTCCTGTGGGCCTATCTGTTCGGCGGCCGCGTGGATTACGGAAAAGTCCACGCGGAGAAGTACGGGCACGCCCGGTTCGGACGGGAGTATCCCGGCGTCATGAAGGACCTCGGCCAGGACGGGCCCCACAAGAAGTTCAACCTGTTCGGGCACTCGTTCGGCGGGCCGACCGTCAAGGAGATCTGCGCGCTGTTCGTCTACGGCTCCGAAGAGGAGCGGGCGGGGACGGACCCCGATGATCTGTCGCCATTGTTCGCGGGCGGCCACGGCGGTCTGGTCCACACGGTCACCACGCTGTCCGGCGTCAACAACGGGACGACGCTGGCGGACTTCCTCGGAGCGCCCGGCATGACCTTCATGACCTATTACATGCTCATCCTCAACTCGGTCTTTGCCACTACGCCCGTCATGAAGTACTACAACTTCATGACCCAGCAGTGGGGCGTCATGCCGGAAGTGGAGGAAATCGACGGATGGAAGCTGCAGGGCCCGCTGTCCCACCACGACTCCATCAAAGCCTACAAGAAGAACAAGCGCCTCGATTCGGTGGCCTATGAGATGACCGTCGATGTCGTCCAGAACGACGTCAACCCACGCCAGCTCCCGCTGCCGGACATCTACTACTTCGCCCAGCGGGCCGACGGCACCGTGGACGACGGTAAGGGCGGCCGCAAGCCGAGCCATGACGCGATGTGTCTGCTCTGCTGGTGCGCCGGCTGGATGACGGCAAAGCTCCATCCGAAGAAGCTCGCGAAGTACGGCGTCTTCGAGGACCCCGCCTGGAAGAAGTGCGACGGCTTCGTCAACATCCCCGGCCAGTCCGGGCCTTTCAACGCCCCCTCCGAAGAGGCGGACTATGATGCCGACTTCAAACCCGGCATCTGGTACAACATGCCTCTGGAGCGCGGCGACCACGTCATCTGGAACGGCTGGCGCCGCACGAAGAACGAATACTTCGCGATGTACGACCGCATGATCGACCTCTACCGCCGTCTCCCCGACGGAGACACCGTCTGATACGATCAAAAAAGACCTGCTCTTTACGAGCAGGTCTTTTCTTTTGCAGTGTTATTCCGCGTCGGTGTCGCCGAGGGCCTCTTTGATCTTCGCGAAGGCTTCTTCGGCTTCCGGAGCCGTGGCGGTCTCGACTTTGCCGAGGTCCACCAGCGCGGCGTTGGCCGGGCGGATGGGCATGGTGGCAAGGACAGGCACGCCGAGGGACTTGGCGATCTCTTCCGCCTTGCTCTCGCCGAACACGTTGAGCTGCTTGCCGCAGTCCGGGCACTCCATGTAACTCATGTTCTCGATGACGCCGAGGATCGGGACGCCCATCATGCTGGCCATGTTGAAGGCCTTCTTGACGATGAGCTGGACCAGATCCTGCGGAGTGGTGACGATGACGATGCCGTCGACCGGCAGGGACTGGTAGATGGACAGCGGGACATCGCCCGTGCCGGGAGGCATGTCGACGAACATGTAGTCGACCTTGCCCCAGTCCACGTCCTTCCAGAACTGCTGGAGCACGCCGGCGACGACCGGGCCTCTCCAGACGACCGGCGAATCCTCTTCTTCCAGGAGCAGGTTCATGGAGACGACTTTCACGCCGGTCTCCGTGACGGCGGGCTCGATGCCGACGCCTTCGATGGCGGACAGCATGCCGTGCAGGCCGAAGGCCTTCGGGATGGACGGGCCGGTGACGTCCGCGTCCATGATGGCGGTCTCCTTGCCGTCCTTGGCCGCGGCCACAGCCAGCAGCGAGGTGACGAGCGATTTGCCGACGCCGCCCTTGCCGGACGCGACGGCGATGACCTTATGGACTTCGCTGAAGGGGTTGGACTCCCAGGCAAATTCTTCTCTGTTGAACGGTGCGTTGTTCTCAGCCATGATGGTATTCTCCTCTGTATCAGATATCTTCTGTCTTCTATTAAATCGTTTTTCGGCGTCCCTTGCAAGAGACATCCTGCCTTATTTGCCTCGTTTTTCCCGCAGTTCCTCGAAAAATGTCTGCAGCAGCGCGGCGCAGTCGGCTTCCCGCACGCCGCCCCGGGCGACGGGCCGATG
>JAGACE010000004.1 GCA_017614275.1 Clostridia bacterium
AGGTCTCCGTGCAGCGCTTCAGCGGGCTCGTGAAGACCACGGGCGGATCCGGATAGACGCAGGTCTGCTTCAGATACTCCAGCTCCTCCTGGCCCTGCAGGCTCAGCTCCAGGTCCTGATGGCCCACATACCGGCCTTCCTCGTTGCCGGTCGTCAGGCCGTGGCGGATGAAATGTAAGGTATAGGTCTTCACCGTGTGCTCCTCCCGGAGGCGATGCATCGCCCCGTCGTATAATATGGAAAGAGTATAGCAGAAGCGCCCCGGCCTTGCAAACCGGAGCGCTCTTCTGCTTGTGTGAAATTTGGAGTGAGAAATGAGAAAGATTTGAAGAAATTTGAATAGGAGAAATCGTCTTCGGGAGATGCCCCTCCCTCCGACAGCTCCCACTATAAAGGGCTAACCTAAAAGATAGTTAAATCGCGCAAGTTTTTTGGAAATTTGCAATATTTGTTCGAATATTGTCACTTTTTTCCCCGGTTTGTAACTTCTATTTTGGCCATTCGTGGTATATTATAGGTGCGGCAAACGCCAAATAGAAACCACTTTTTCCAAAAAGGAGAGTGTACCGAATGAATCGCATCGAATTGAAACAGCGCGGCAAAGCCGCGTTCAAAGCCAACTACTGGAAATCGGTCCTGGTCGCGTTCCTGCTGGCCATCGCCGTCGGCGGCTTCAACGCCGGGAACGCTTCCTACAACGTGGATACCGATGAGGTCGAGGACCTGTTCGACCCGTCCACGTCCTATTCACAGGAAGTGATCAGCGGAGACACGCTCAGCGAACAGCTCAACGAACAGGGGATCGACGCCGACTTCTCGTCCCTGCTCGGCGAACAGGCGACCGTCACCGCGGAAGAGGACTCGGTGCCCATCGTCAAGGACGTCGGGACCGTGGCCGGCCTCGGCAGCCTCGGCATGCTGCTCACCATCTTCCTGTTCGGTCCGCTGGAGATCAGCTGCCGGAACTTCTTCAAGAAGAACCTGTCCGCTCCCGCGGAGCTTGAGGAACTCAACGTGGGCTTCGTCCCGAAGTACTGGCACAACCTGGCCACCATGCTTCTGAAGACCATCTTCCAGTTCCTGTGGTTCCTGCTGCTCATCATCCCGGGCGTCGTCATGAGCTATGCGTACGCGATGACCCCGTATCTGGCGGCAGACCATCCCGAACTGGGCGCCAAAGAGACCATCGACCTGTCCCGGAACATGATGAAGGGCCACAAGTGGGAACTGTTCGTCCTGGACCTTTCCTTCCTCGGCTGGATCATTCTGTCCGTCCTCACCCTCGGCATCCTCGAGGTCTTCTACACCGGCCCCTACATGGCCAGCACCCATGCCGCCTTCTACAAGGAGCTCTGCGGCCAGACCTCTGCGCCGACGGACGTCGTGGAAGCCGACCTCCCTGCGGAAGCCTGATCCGCGCAAAACCAGACAAAAAAGCGCCCGACCGACGGTCGGACGCTTTTCTTTTGTGCGGAAGACTCAGCCGACGAAGAACGCCACGATCCAGGGAAGGACATAGGCGAACGCCAGGCTGGTCAGCAGGCTGATGCCGTACCGCTCCAGGTAGGAGCCGGCGTACATGACGGCGGCCGGGACGGCCAGCAGGACTTTGGACACGGTCTTCGACTCCGCGGAGAACAGGTGCTCCCACATGTTCAGGGCGTCTTCCACGAGCGGGAAGCAGTTCGTCAGGAACGACACGCCCACGTACAGCAGGATGACCGACAGCCAGCTGAAGGTGCCGAGGTAGAACAGCTGGACCGCGCCGGGGAAGGCGATGACCAGTCCAAGCAGCAGCATGATGAGGTGCGGGCCGAAGCAGATCCCGAAGGAGCCTTTCTTCGGCGCCAGCAGGTGCTCCACATGGCCGCAGAGCTCGTTGCGCTGCATGTAATCCGAATACTCCACCGGCACTTTGTAGATGCGGCAGAAGAGGTGCTCCAGGAAACCCTTCAGGAGGGCGCCCGGGAACGTGAGGAGTTTGATGATCTCATATACGATTACCATGCGAAATCACCTGTCCCTTTCAGGAATACCTGCTCTGCGGTCTTCTTGCCGTCCAGGATCTTCTGCACGTCTTTGCTGACCCCGTAGCCGTATTCGTCCATCTCCGTCTGCAGGGACTCGAGGGTGGCCTTCAGATCGGAGCGTTCACTCTTCAGTTTGGTCTTGGCGTCCGCGCTCTTGGCAGCTTTGATCGCCTCCGTCTTGTCGGCGATCTGCTGCTGCAGCACCAGCGAATAGATGCTGCACGCGGAGATGTAGTTGTTCGCCGTGGCGGCGTTGGCGTGCGCCTCTTCCGCGTAGGCCTGCGCCAGAGTCAGGTCCCCGTCCAGCAGGAACAGGATGGCGCGCTGATAGTTGAGGGTGGAGGCCGTGCCGTCGATCTTCAGGCCGGCGTCGCAGGCGGCGGCTGCCTGTTTCAGGTCGCCCTTCATGCGCTGGGCGACGGTCCGGTAGACGTAAGTGTACACGTCTTCGGAATTGCGGTCTTCCAGTTCATCGCACAGGGAGAGCGCCTGGTCGTAGTCCTTGGAGGACAGCGCCATCTCGGTCTCCAGCGGCAGGTAGAGGCTCGCGTAGTCCTCGCCCTGTGCCCGGATGGCGTCCACATACTTCTTCTGCGTGGCCTCGTCCTCGTTGAAGAGCAGGCAGGCGTAATAGCGGTAATAGTTCGCGAAGGCGGGATTGACATCCTTGCCCTTGATGGATTTGTCAAAGGCCTTGCTGAAGGACTTGAAGTCCTTGGCACCCTGCGCCGCTTCCTCGAAGTGGCTGTAGGCGGCCTCATACGCGTCGATGCGGTCGCTCGTCTGCTTCGCGTAGCGGTTGTACCACTTGTTCAGGTCGGTGGGATAGTAGGCCTCCAGGTAGTTGTCCAGGACGCCGTACTGCTGGATGCCGATGTCGTTCAGCAGCTTCACCTGGTTCTTCCGGTACCGGAAACCGTAGGTGTCGGTGCCCTCGGCGATCTGCCCGTTGAGTTCTCCGTACTTGTCCAGCGCGGACATGAGCTTGCCCTGCCGGGCCAGGCTCTGGGCCTGCGCCGTGCCGTGGTAGACGTTCCAGCCGTCGTGGGCCAGCAGGATGCCGAACACCAGGAAGAAAACGGCCATGACGGGGATGATGAACTGCCACCACTCGAAGGGGTAGCGTTTCATGTCGGTCAGGCATTCCTCACAGTATTCGGAGCCCTCCACCGCCGCATGTTCGCCGCAGACGATGCACATGCCGCTGTCAGCGTCCGGCGCCGGGATCTCGTCCTCCGGCATCTCCCGGTACGCGCCTTCCGTCAGCGTTTTCCGGCGGGCTCTCTCTTTCATTTTTTCTGCTTTGCGGGCGGCTTTTTCGGCCTTTTTCTGCGCTTTGGCAGCCTCTTTTTCCGCCTGCTTCAGGTTGTCTGTGCTCAAAGGGGCACCTCCTTACTTGGTCGTGGTCTTCGCGGCGTCGTCCGACGCCACCTTGGCCGAGAGGTCCATCGCCGTGAAGTCCTTCGTCAGGGTCTTCAGGTCCAGGCCGTCGGTCATATAAAAGAAGTTTCCGTACTCGTTGTTGATGCTCAGGGAATCCCCCATGATCAGGAGCGTGACGTCGTTCTTGTCCTTGACCTTCAGGGTGAACATCTCCACGTCGGCCGTGTAGTCCAGAGACGTGCGGTCCTCGTCGGTCGGCGTCTTGAGTTCCACCGCCTTCAGCTGCTCGAGGAAGGACGCGATGTCCTCCGGCTCGGTCAGTTCTTTCTCCGCGAGGCCGATGCCGCTCAGGCTGTCGATGCCGTCCCGGTGCAGGTACTCGACGGACTCCACCGAGGAGGCCTTCGGGTAGAGCGGGTTGCCCTTGTCGTCCTCCGGTCCGTTGTCCGCGTTGCGGGTCAGGATCAGCGCGACAGCGGCGCCGATGACGGCCAGCGCCAGCACGGCGGCCACGGCGATGATGATCGCCTTTTTGGGGCTCTTCTTTGCTTTCTGTTCTGTCATATGAAGGATACCTTCCTTTCCAACAGTTCTATTCATTATACCGCGCGCGCGGATATCTCTCAAGAGAAAACCTTGCATTGCGGCGCCCGTGGTGTTAGAATTTTCCGCGTATCTGAAGACTATGGCAAGTGTAACGATAAATGAAGGTGAAACATTGAAACTCCGGGAAGACATTCGGAACGTGGCGATGATCGCCCACGTCGACCACGGCAAGACGACGCTGGTCGACGCGCTGCTCAAACAGAGCGGCATCTTCCGCCAGAACGAGCAGGTCGACGAGCGGGTCATGGACTCCAACGACCTCGAGCGGGAGCGCGGCATCACCATCCTGTCCAAAAACACCTCCGTGCGCTACGGCAGCACGAAGATCAATATCATCGACACCCCCGGCCACGCGGACTTCGGCGGCGAGGTGGAGCGCATCCTCCTCATGGTCGACGGCGTCCTGCTGCTGGTCGACGCCTTCGAGGGCTGCATGCCCCAGACCCGCTTCGTCCTGAAGAAGGCGCTCGGCCTCAAAAAGAAGGTGGTCGTGGTCATCAACAAGATCGATCGCCCCGGCGCGCGCCCCGCGGAAGTGGTGGACGAGGTCATCGACCTGTTCATCGAGCTCGGCGCCGACGAGGACCAGATCGAGTTCCCCGTGGTCTACGCCTCCGCGAAAGACGGCTACGCGTCCTTCGACGAGCGGGACCGGGAGGGCGACATGCGCCCCATCTTCGAGAGCATCCTGAAAGAAGTCCCCGCCCCGAAAGGCGATGTGGACGCGCCGCTCCAGGTACTGTTCTCCTCGCTGGACTATGACGACTACGTCGGCCGCATCGGCATCGGCCGCATCGAACGCGGCACCGTCAAACAGGGCGAGCAGGTCGTCCTGTGCAAGGCGGACGGCTCCGAGGAAAAGGTCAAAGTCTCCCGGCTGTATGCCTACGAAGGCCTGCAGCGGGTGGAGGTCCCGGAAGCCGGCGCCGGCGAGATCATCTGTGTCTCGGGCATCTCCGACATCAACATCGGCGAGACCGCCTGCGATCCGGAGCACGTGGAGCCGCTGGAGTTCATCAAGATCGACGAGCCCACCATCTCCATGAATTTCATCGTCAACGACTCCCCCTTCGCCGGCCGGGAAGGCAAGTATGTCACCTCCCGGAACATCCGGGACCGGCTCTTCAAGGAAGTGGAGACGAACGTGGCGATGCGCGTGGAGGAGACCGACACCACGGACACCTTCAAGGTCTCCGGCCGCGGCGAACTCCACCTGTCCATCCTCATCGAAACCATGCGGCGCGAAGGCTACGAGTTCGCGGTCTCCCGCCCGAAGGTCATCTACAAGAGGGACGACAACGGACAGCTGCTGGAGCCCATGGAGCTGCTGAGCGTGGAAGTGCCCTCCGAATACGTGGGCGCGGTCATCGAGAAGCTCGGCACCCGGAAGGCGGAACTGCGGGACATGGCCGCCCACGACGGCGGCGCCACCCATCTGGAGTTCTCCGTCCCCTCCCGCGGGCTCATCGGCTACCGCTCCGAGTTCCTGACCGACACCAACGGCAACGGCATCATGAACCAGCTGTTCGACGGCTATGCCCCCTACAAAGGAGACATGGAGACCCGCGAGCGGGGCTCCATCGTGGTCCACGAGACCGGCGTCTCCTCGGCCTACGGCCTGTTCAACACGCAGGAGCGCGGCACCCTGTTCATCGGCGCCGGCGTCGATGTGTATGAAGGCATGATCATCGGCGAGTGCAACCGCGCCGAGGACATCGTCTGCAACGTCTGCAAGACCAAGCACCTGACCAACACCCGGGCCTCCGGCTCCGACGACGCCCTGCGCCTCACGCCGCCGACGGTCCTCTCTCTGGAACAGTGCATGGAGTTCATCTCCGACGACGAACTCCTGGAGGTCACCCCGGAGAGCCTCCGCCTCCGCAAGACCATCCTCTCCAAGGAAAAACGCCTGAAACAGCAGTTCCGGAAATAAAAAAAGACCCCGTCCGGGGTCTTTTTTTCTGTCCCAAAATGTTACAAATCGACAAAAGTGTCTCTACTTTTGCAAAACAACCCCCCTGGGGGCTTGTGACGCGCACTTTAGCGCACTACAATGGACGCAGATAAGAGAGATCTGGAACATCACCTCTCCTTCTATCGACATAGAATACCTGATCCCAAAATCCCAAAACCAGAAAGCCCTCCGGCCACACCGGAGGGCTTTCTGGTTATTCTGATGCGTCAGTTCTGATCGAAGAAGGCGTACATCGCCTGGTAAGTGGAATAGAGGTCCAGCTTGGAGATGACCTCGTACGGCGCGTGCATGGAGAGCACCGGGGTGCCGATGTCGATGACGTCGATGTCCAGCGCGGCCAGATACATGGCGACCGTTCCGCCGCCGCCCGCGTCGACCTTGCCGAGCTCGCCGGTCTGCCAGATGATGTCCCGGTCTTCCAGGAGCTTGCGGACCTTGCCGAAGAACTCCGCGGTGGCGTCGGACGTGCCGTACTTCCCGCGGGAGCCGGTGTACTTGCAGATGGCCACGCCCTTCGAGATGTAGGACGCGTTGTTGGCCTCCATGGGCTCCGGATAGGTCGGGTCCATGCCGGCGGTGACGTCGGCGGACAGGCACTCGGAGGCGGAGAGGATGTCGTGGCCGGAGATGCCGGCGTTCTCGCCGAGGTCTTCCACGAAGTATTTGAAGTAGGAGGAGTTGAGGCCGGTGTTGCCGTCGGAGCCGATCTCTTCCTTGTCGGTCAGGACGGTGACGACGGTGTACTCGGGGTCCTCCACCTCGAAGTTCGCGACGGCGGCCGGGAACGCGCAGACCTTGTCGTCATGGCCGTAGGCGGCGATGAGACTGCGGTCGAAGCCGATGTCGCGGGCCTTGAAGGCCGGGACCATCTCCAGTTCGGCCGTCAGGAAGTCCTTCTCCACGATGCCGTACTTGTCGTTCAGGATCTTCAGGATGTTGAGCTTCACCAGGTCGGACTCCTCCTCCGCCTTGAAGGGCAGGGAGCCGACGAGGACGTTGAGGTCCTCCGCCTTGATGGCGTCGGCTAGGTTCTTCTTCTCCTGATCTTTCGCCAGGTGGGGCAGCAGATCCGTGATGATGAACTGGGGATCGCCCTCGTCCTCGCCGATGTTGACGGTGACGGAGGTGCCGTCCCCCTTGACGACGACGCCGTGCAGGGACAGCGGGATGGTGGTCCACTGATACTTCTTGATGCCGCCGTAGTAGTGGGTCTTGAAGAACGCCAGCTCATCCTTTTCGTAGAGCGGGTTGGGTTTGAGGTCCAGCCGCGGGGAGTCGATGTGCGCCGCCGCGATCTTCAGGCCCTCGGACAGGGGCTTCTTGCCGAAGACGGTCAGCAGGATGCACTTGCCGCGGTTGACGCGGTAGACCCGGTCGCCGGGTTTGTAGGTCTTCGTCTTGTCGAACTCCGTGTAGCCGCGCTTCTCCGCTTCGGCCTGAAAGTACGCAGCGATCTCCCGCTCCGTCTTGTAGGTCGACATGAACTCCTTGTAGCTCTCCGCGAAGACGTCCGCGCGGTCAAAGAGGTCTTCCTCCACGACCGCCGCCATGTGCTTCGGCTGGTAAAAGAGTTCTTCTTTCAATGCTTTCGTCTTGTTTTTTTCTGCCATGGTGTTCACTCTTTCTAACTATCAATGAGTACCGAATCCGGTATTTTGCACTTTGTCAAAGAGGTTGTCGAGCAGGGGCACGATGTACGTGTCGACGAACCTCGCGAAATTCTCCCGGAGGCGATGCATGTTCTCGCTCTCCGAGGCCTGTTCCTTCAGGCGCTTCTCATAGACGCCCATGGCCCGCTGCACTTTCTGTACATAGAAGGCCGTGTCGTCCTTCGGGATGGTGTCCAGCGTCCGGCCGTCCTGCGAGTACTTCGCCTGTTCCAGCCAGGAGTGGACGCTGCCCCGGCCGGCGTGGTAGGCCGACAGGGCGGTGGGCACATCGCCGTCGAACTCCTCCAGAAGGAGCCGCAGGAAATAGGTGCCGTAGTTGACAGACACGTCCGGGCGATCGAGCGACTCAAAGGTCAGGCTCGTGTCTCCGAAGTCCTCCTTGGTGCGCAGCCACTCGAAGGTCTCCTCGGTGATCTGCATGAGACCCCGGGCCCCGACGTCCGAGCGGGCGTCCGGGTCGAACTTGCTCTCGACCTGGATGACCGCGTAGATGAGCGTCTCCGGAACGCCGAGTTCGGCAGACG
>JAGACE010000035.1 GCA_017614275.1 Clostridia bacterium
GACCCCATTTCGGTCAGCTACATCCTGGAAGTGTCCTCGCCCGGCGCGGAGCGGCCGCTGACCCGGGACGAGCATTTCCTGCAGTTCCTCGGCGCGCCCGTCATGGTGAAACTCATCCGCCCGGTGGACGGGCAGCGGGAGTGGAAGGGCACCCTGAACGGGTACGACAACGGCGATGTATCGTTCACTTCCACAGAGGGCAAATCGTTCGTATTCCATAAAAAAGAAGCGTCCTATGTCAAACTGGACGACTTCGATTCATATACCGACTAAGCAGAGATGGAAAGGAAGAGTAACAAAATGAACCAGGAATTTTTTGACGCTGTTCAGCTGATGGCTGCCGAAAAAGGCATCCCGGTCGAATTCCTCTACGAGAAGATCGCCAACGCTCTGGTCGTGGCGGAAAAGAGAAACTACAACGGCAAAGATGTCGTGTTCTGCGACATCGACCCGGAGAAAAAAGAACTCAATGTCTATCTCCGCAAGAACGTCGTCGAAGTCATCGATGACGAAGACGAAGACATCCTCGTCGAAGAGGCGAAACAATACAAGAAGACCGCGAAACCCGGCGATATCATCGAGATCCCGCTGGATACGAAGCAGTTCGGGCGGATCGACGCCCAGACCGCGAAACACGTCATCCGCCAGGGCATCCGGGACGCCGAGCGCGGCCGGAACATGCAGGAGTTCCAGACCCACAACCAGGAGATCGTGACGGCCCGCGTCCTGAACATCAACCCGGTCAACGGGAACGCCACCGTCGAGATCGGCCGGGCGGAAGCCGTCCTGCCGAAGGGCGAGCAGATCCCCGGCGAGGAACTCCGTGACGGAGACCTCATCAAGGTCTATGTCGTCGACGTCAAAGAGACCGAGAAGGGCCCGAAGGCCCTCCTCTCCCGGACCTATCACGGTCTGGTGCGCCGGCTCTTCGAGACGGAGGTCCCGGAGATCTCGGAAGGCACCGTGGAGATCAAAGAAGTCGCCCGTGAGGCGGGCTCCCGCACGAAGATCGCCGTCGCCAGCTCCGACGAGAAGATCGACCCGGTCGGCGCCTGCATCGGCGCCCGCGGCGCCCGAGTCGGCAAGATCGTCGACATGCTGGGCGGCGAGAAGATCGACATCGTCCCCTACGATGAGGACCCGGCGAAGTTCATCTCGAACGCGCTGGCTCCGGCCGACGTGGTCGACGTCATCATCCTGGACGAGGAAGAGCAGTCCTGCCGCGCCATCGTGCCGGACGACCAGCTGTCCCTCGCCATCGGCAACAAGGGCCAGAACGCCAGACTGGCGGCCAAACTGACCGGCTGGAAGATCGATATCAACCCGGTCAGCGGAAAGATCGAACCCGCCCCCGAAGAGGCGGAAGAAGACGTCGAGGAATGATCGGCGAACAACAGTAAACCAAACGAAAGCGGTGGATCTATGCCAAAGAAAACTCCGATGCGACGCTGTGTCGGCTGCATGGAGATGAAGCCCAAGGCTTCTCTCGTGCGGGTCGTCAAATCTCCGGAGGGAGAGATCTCTCTGGACCTGACCGGGAAGAAGCCCGGCCGGGGCGCCTATCTCTGCCGGGACACCGGGTGTCTCCAAAAGGCGAGGAAGGCACGGCGGATCGAACGTGAGTTTTCCATGGCAGTCCCCGATGAGCTATACGATGGAATGGAGGCGGAACTGGAAAACGATGAAACAGCAGGTCCTTAACATGCTTGGCCTGGCCAGACGGGCCGGATCGTTCGTCGGAGGCCACGACGCCGCGTTTGAGTCCATCGCAAAAGGAAAGGCAGCCCTGTGCTTCCTTACGACCGATGCTTCGGAGCGGCTCAAAAAAGAGTTCCGGGAGACCGTTCAATATGAAGGACGAGCGGTCCCGCTCCTGGAACCGGACATCACAATGAGAGAGATCGAGAGGGCGACCGGACAGCGATGCGCGGTATTCACCGTAACGGACGCCGGATTTGCTTCGAAGCTCACAGAGCTTCTGTCGAAGGAGGACAAGGAAGAATGGTAATCAAATACAGAGTTCATGAAGTCGCGAAGGACTTCGATCAGAATACCAAGGACATCGTCGCGCTGCTCGCGCAGTTCTATGAGGAACCGAAGAAGAGCATGACGGTCCTGGAGGAGGACGAGCTGAACACCCTGTTCGAGTACATCACTCAGAACAACCAGGTGGAGAACTTCGACGCCTACTTCAAGATGCAGGAGCAGCGTCCGGCACCGAAAAAGGAGAAGCCGAAGAAGGAAGCTCCGAAGAAGGAGGCCGAGGCGGAGAAGAAACCGGCCGAGAAGAAGCCGGCGAAGAAGGCAGCGGAGGCCAAACCCGAGAAACCGAAGGTCGACGCCGACCCGCATCCGTTCCAGAAGCGGGAGAAGAAGAACAAGGACGGCCAGCAGCAGGCCCGGACCCGGGGCGAGAAACGTACCGTGGACACCCGGACCCAGAACGTCGACCTGGAGAAATACAACGAGAAATACGAGAACATCGCGCCGCAGCAGCGGCAGAACGACCGGGTCAACAACACCCGTCAGAAGCTCAACCAGAAGTCGAAGCAGTACCGGAAACAGCGGGGCGTCCGCTCCCGGAAGCGCGAGACCGAGCAGGAGCGTCTGAAGCGGATCGCCGCCGAGCGCGCGAAGAAACAGATCACCATCCAGGTGGGCGAGGAGATCTCCGTCGGCGAACTGGCCTCCGAACTGCGTATGACCGCGGCGGAAGTCATCAAGAAGCTGTTCGCTCTCGGCCAGATGGCCACCATCAACGACGTCATCGACTTCGACACGGCGTCCATCGTGGCGGAAGAACTCGGCGCGCATGTTGAGAAACGCGTCGTCGTCACCATCGAGGACCGGATCATCGACGACACCGAAGACGAAGAGACCGACCTTCTCCCGAGAGACCCGGTCGTCTGCGTCATGGGCCACGTCGACCACGGCAAAACGTCCATCCTCGACGCCATCCGGAACTCCAATGTCACGGCCGGTGAGGCCGGCGGCATCACGCAGGCCATCGGCGCCTACCGCGTGAACATCGACGGCAAGCGCATCACCTTCCTCGACACGCCCGGCCACGCGGCGTTCACCGAGATGCGTGCCCGCGGCGCCATGGCCACGGACATCGCCATCCTGGTCGTCGCGGCGGACGACGGCATCATGCCGCAGACCATCGAAGCCATCAACCACGCGAAGGCCGCGGGCATCCCCATGGTCGTCGCGATCAACAAAATGGATAAGCCGGACGCGTCTCCGGACCGCATCCTGCAGCAGCTCACCGAGCATGAGATCGTGCCCGAGGACTGGGGCGGCGACACCATCTGTGTCCCGGTCTCCGCGAAGACCGGCCAGAACCTCGACCGGCTGCTCGAATCGGTCCTGCTGGTCGCGGAGATGCTGGAACTCAAAGCAAACCCGAACCGCGCCGCGAAGGGCGTCGTCATCGAGGCGAAGCTCGACAAGGGCCGCGGACCGGTCGCCACGTTCCTCGTCCAGAACGGCACCCTGAATGTCGGAGACATCGTCGTCGCCGGCACCGCCGTCGGCCGTGTCCGCGTCATGACCAACGAGCGCGGCAAGCAGCAGAAGAAGGCCGGTCCCTCGGTCCCGGTGGAAGTCACCGGTCTGGCGGAAGTCCCGCAGGCGGGCGACGCGTTCGACGCCGTCTCCGATGAGAAACTCGCCAGAGAACTGGTCGAGCAGCGGAAACAGGCGCTCAAGGAAGAGCAGTTCAACGCGCAGCAGAAGGTCACCCTCGACAATCTGTTCGCGTCCCTCAAGGAGGGCGAACTCAAAGACCTCAACATCATCGTCAAGGCCGACGTCCAGGGTTCGGTCGAGGCCGTCAAACAGAGCCTCGAGAAACTCTCCAACGACGAAGTCCGCGTCCGCGTCATCCACGGAGCCGCCGGCGGCATCGTCGACTCCGACGTCATGCTGGCCAACGCCTCCAACGCCATCATCATCGGCTTCAACGTCCGCCCGGAGGCGGAGGCTGTCGCCAATGCGGAGCGCGACGGCGTCGAGATCCGCACCTACCGCGTCATCTACGACTGCATCAACGACGTCCAGGATGCCATCAAGGGCATGCTGGCCCCGAAATACCGCGACGTGGACATCGGCCGCGCCGAAGTCCGCAACGTCTTCAAGATCTCCTCGGCCGGGACCATCGCCGGTTCCTATGTCCTCAGCGGAAAGATCACCAGAGACGCCAAACTGCGCGTGGTCCGCGACGGCATCATCGTCGCCGAGGACGCCATCCAGTCCCTGCGCCGGTTCAAGGACGACGTGAAGGAAGTCGCCTCCGGATATGAGTGCGGCATCGGCCTGGAGAAGTTCAACGACCTCAAGGAAGGCGACATTTTCGAAGCCTACATCACCGAAGAATACAGAGACTAAGGAGGGGTCCCCGTGCCATCTCACAAGTCACAGCGTACGGCAGAGGACATCAAACGGGAGCTCGCCGTCGTCATGCAGGAAGTCAAGGACCCCAGGGTCCGCGGCAAACTGCTGACGGTCGTCCGGGTCAACGTCTCGAGCGACAGCACCTATGCCAAAGTCTACATCAGCGATCTGAACGGTCTGGAGGGCGCCAAAGAGGCGGCCGCCGCGCTGAACAACGCGGCCGGGTTCCTCCGGGGCGAGATCGCCCGGAACCTGCACCTGCGCAAGGCGCCGGAACTGAAGTTCATCGCCGATGACTCCATCGAACACGGGATGGAGATCATCAAAGAACTCGAACAGCTGACGGGAGGGAAGGAATGAAGCAGATCGACATCGCCCGCGTCGGCGAGATCCTGGCCGCGTCGGAAGACGTGCTGATCCTGACCCACAAGAACCCTGACGGAGACTGCCTCGGCACCGGGACGGCCCTGTGCCGCTATCTCCTGTCTCTCGGGAAACGGGCGACCGTGACCTGTTGCGATCCCATCCCGCACAAATTCGACTACCTGTTCGAAGGCCTCCCGCAGGAGACCTTTGAGCCGAAGACGGTCATCGCGGTCGACGTGGCCGACCCCGCTCTGCTGGGGAGCCTGGACGTCTACGCGGACCGGGTCGATCTGTGCATCGACCACCATATCTCCAACAAACTGTATGCCCGGGAGACCCACCTCTGTCCGGAGGACGGCGCGGTCGCGCTGTCTCTGTACCGGATCTTCCGGTCCCTCGGCGTCGCCATCGGTCGGCCCATGGCCGATGCGCTGTACACCGGCATGTCCACGGACACGGGCTGCTTCCGCTATTCCAACGCGGGCGCGGAGATCTACCGCGCGGCGGCGGACCTCATCGAACTGGGGGCCGACAACGCCGGCATCAACGTCCGGATGTTCGAGACCAAGCCCTACTCCGAATTCATGATCCTGGCGGACGCGTTTGCCGGGCTGCGCATGTTCTGCGACGGGAAGGTCTCGGTCCTGAAAGTCTCTCAGAAGATGCTGGAAGACCGGGGCGCCGACACCGACAGTTTCGAATTCCTGACGGCCCTGTCCCGCCAGATCGAAGGCGTGCTCTGCGGCATCACGATGAAGCAACAGGAGGACGGGCACTGGAAGATCTCCCTGCGGACCCACGAACCGCTCGACGCCTCGGCCATCTGCGAGCTGCTGGGCGGCGGCGGACACCAGAGAGCGGCGGGCTGCGACGCCGGCGAAGACGAAGAGGCCTCCCTGCAGACCCTTCTGTCGTACATCGCCGAGCAACTCGGCTGCGCCCTTTGAGAGGAACCCCATGACCGGAATCATCTGCCTCAACAAACCCGAAGGCATCACGTCATTCCAGGCGGTCCGGCAGCTGCGCGCCATCACCGGGGAGAAGAAGGCGGGCCACTGCGGCACGCTGGATCCTCTGGCCACGGGCGTCCTGCCCGTCATGCTCGGCGGCGCCACGCGGTTTCTGGAATACCTGCCGACCACCCCGAAGGCATACCGGGCCGCCCTGAAACTGGGCGTTCGGACGGACACCCTGGATCGGACGGGGAACGTGCTGGAAGAGCGCGACGTCACCGTCTCCCGGGACGACCTTCTGGCGGCGCTGGACGGCTTCCGGGGCGATCTGCTCCAGGTGCCTCCGATGTACTCCGCCCTCAAAAAAGACGGC
>JAGACE010000036.1 GCA_017614275.1 Clostridia bacterium
ACGAAAGTCCTCTCCGGCATCGGCGGCATCTGTGAATGCGCCACCGATCCGGAGTCCGATACCGTCCTCAACGCCATCGTCGGCATCGCGGGGCTCCTGCCCACCATGGATGCCATCGAGGCGGGGAAGACCATCGCCCTGGCCAACAAAGAGACCCTGGTGACCGGCGGACAGCTGGTGACCGCGGCGGCCAGAAAACACGGCGTGAAGATCCTGCCGGTGGACAGCGAGCACTCCGCCATCTTCCAGTGCCTGGAGGGCGCCCCGCCGCAGAAGCGGCTGAAGCGCATCCTGCTGACCGCGTCCGGCGGCCCGTTCTTCGGACGGAGCCGGGAGAGCCTGCAGGACGTCACCGTCGAACAGGCGCTGAACCATCCGAACTGGTCCATGGGAGCAAAGATCACCATCGATTCTGCTACCATGATGAACAAGGGTCTGGAGATCATCGAGGCCTGCTGGCTGTTCGGCGTGCCGGAGGACAAGATCAAAGTCGTGGTCCATCGCGAGAGCATCCTCCATTCCGCGGTGGAGTTCGACGACAACGCGGTCATCGCGCAGCTGGGGGTCGCGGATATGCGCGTCCCCATCCAGTACGCGCTGACGTATCCGGACCGGCTCCCGTCGCCCACGGAGGAACTGGACCTGGCCGAGCTCGGCACCCTGACCTTCGCGGACCCGGACATGGAGACCTTCGACTGTCTGGCCATCTGCCGGGAAGCCATCCGCCGCGGCGGGCTCTATCCCACGGCGGCCAACTCCGCCAACGAACAGGCCAACTCCCTGTTCCGCCAGGGCCGCATCAAATTCCTGGAGATCGGCGAGCTGGTGGGAGAGGCCATGGAGGCCTGTGAAAACAAAGAAGACTTCGTGCTGTCCGACGTGCTGGCAGCCGACCGCATGGCAAGAGACTACGTCATGCAGCATATAGGAGAGTGACAACCATTTCATGATAGCTGTAGTCTGGGCAAAACTCTGGCCGATCCTGGCAGCCATCTTGTTTTTCGGGCTGCTGATCGCCACCCACGAGGCGGGCCATTTCACCATGGCCAAGCTGTTCAAAGTGCGGGTCAACGAGTTCGCCATCGGCATGGGGCCGACCCTCTGGAAAACGAAGAAAAAAGAGACCCAGTATTCCCTGCGACTGTTCCCGGTCGGCGGGTATGTCGCCATGGAAGGGGAAGACGGGGACAGCACGGCGGACGGCTCGTTCACGACCAAACCGCCGTACCAGAAGGGGATCATCATCCTGGCCGGAGCCGTGGTGAACCTGCTCACGGGACTCCTCCTGATGGCCATCCTGCTCGGGACCTCGGACCTCATCGGCACGCCCGCCCTGTCCAAGTTCCAGGACGGGGCCGCCAGCAAGAAGCAGGGCCTGCGGGAAGGGGACCGTATCCTGGCGGTCAACGACCACGTCATCCGGACCGAGTACGACCTGAGCTTCTACATGGCGCAGGACAAGGACGGCGTCATGGACTTCGTGGTGGAGCGGGACGGAGAGACCGTCCCGGTCAAGCATGTCGCCTTTGACAAAAAAGACGTGGAGGGCACGGAAGTCGTCGTCTACGACTTTGCGATCGTCGGCGTGGAGCCGGGCTTCAAGAACGTGGTCAAGTACTCCGTGCTGGACTCCCTTTCCATCGTCCGCATCGTCTGGGTCTCCCTGTGGGACCTGGTCACCGGGCAGTTCTCCATGAATGACATGGCGGGCCCGGTCGGCACCGTGCAGGCCATCGCGGACACCACATCCGACGCGGCGAAGAGCGGGAACGCGTCCCGCCTGCTGCTCATCATGGCGCTCATCGCCATCAACGTCGGGGCCTTCAACCTCATCCCGTTCCCGGCCCTCGACGGCGGCCGCTTCGTCTTCATCATGCTGGAGGGCATCCTCCGCCGGCCCATCTCCAAAGAGGTGCAGGGCATGGTCAACGCCATCGGCATGGCGATGCTGCTCGGCCTGATGGTCATGGTCACCTTCAGCGACGTATTCAAACTCTTCCGATGACAAGGAGTGCAAACCATGGATCGCAGGATTTCCAGACAGGTCTTCGTGGGCGATGTGCCCCTGGGCGGAGACGCGCCCATCGTGGTACAGTCCATGCTCAACGCCCCGCAGGGGGACATCGAAGCGAACGTGCTCCAGGCGCGGGAACTGTCGGCCGCCGGCTGCCAGCTCATCCGCCTGTCCGTCACGAACATGGCGGACATCGAGACCGTCAGAGCGCTGAAAGAGAACATCAAAGTGCCCATCATCGCGGACATCCAGATGAACCACCAGCTGGCTCTGGCGTCCGTGGAGGCGGGCATCGACAAGATCCGCATCAATCCCCGTTACATCGGCGGGGAGGACAAGATCCGCCTGGTGGCGGACGCCTGCAAGGAGAAGGGCATCCCCATCCGCGTCGGCGTCAATTCCGGCTCCGTGGAAACGGATCTGCTGGAGAAGTACGGCGGGGTCACCCCGGAAGCCATGGCGGAGAGCGCCCTGCGGGGCGTCAAATATCTGGAGGACGTCGACTTCCACGACATCGTCATCTCCATCAAGTCCTCGGACATCCGTACGATGATCCGGGCCTACCGCATCGTCGCGGAGCAGTGCGACTATCCGCTGCACCTCGGCGTCACGGAGGCGGGGACCGAAAAACTCGGCCGCATCAAATCCGCCATCGGCATCGGCGCCCTGCTGGCCGACGGCATCGGAGACACCATGCGCGTGTCCCTGACCGACGACCCGGTCCGGGAGATCGACGCGGCCAACGACATCCTGCAGTCCTTAGACCTGCTGCCGGACGCGCCTCAGCTCGTGGCCTGTCCGACCTGCGGGCGGACCCAGATCGACCTCATCGGCATCGCGAAAGAGGTCGAGGAACGTCTGAAAGACGTCCACAAATCCATCCGTGTCGCCGTCATGGGCTGCCCGGTCAACGGACCCGGGGAAGCGAAGAATGCGGACATCGGCATCGCCGGCGGCAACGGCGTCGGCCTCGTGTTCGCCAAAGGCGAGATCATCAAGAAGGTCCCCGAGGAGGAGCTCATCGACGCCCTGATGGAAGAGATCGAGAAACTGTAAACAGAGAGGACACATCATTTTGCCAGAGAGAAAACGTGTAGCCGAAGTATTCATGCTCCCGGACGACGACCGCTTCCCGGACGCCCTGTTCGAGAGCGTCATCCTGGACCTCAGCGTCAGCAAGGTGGACCGGGCCATGCTCCTGCGCCTGCGCGCGGAAGAGGTCCTGTCGGACGACACGGTCCGCGCGTTCGAGGACGTGTTGAAGACCACCCTTCGGCTGAGCGATGTCAAAGCGATCTTTGAATATCCGGAGGACGCCGCGGAAGCGGTCCCGGAGACCCTGCCGGCGGAACAGCCGGTCATCGACCCGGAACTCCTGCCGGATTGCCTGAAAGAACTGAAACGGCGCTGCCCCGCCTCCAACGGCTTTCTGAACGACTGCTCATGGGACGTGGACGGCGATACACTCATTTTGAAACTGACCCACGGCGGAGCGGATCTCCTGAAAGGCATCTGCGCCGACGTCACGCTGGAGACCATCCTGTCCGAGACCTTCGGGACCCGGACCCGGGTGGAATTCGCGGGGGTCACCGCCATGGACGCGGAGGACTCCGCCTACCGGGACATGCAGAAGCAGGCCGAACAGGACGCCCGCGACCAGGCCCGCGCGAAAGCGGAGGAGAAGTTCGAGGAACAGCCCCACAAGGTCGTGGAGGGCATCCCGCTCTACCTGGAGACCGCGAAACTCATCTACGGCAACGCCATCCGGTACATGCCGAAACCCATCAAGGAGCTGAAACCCGATGACGGCCAGGTCGTCATCTGGGGCGATGTGTTCGACCTGGACATCCTGGACACCCGGGACGGCAAGAACAAGATCTTCAACTTCGCGATGACTGATTACACCGACTCGTACCCCTGCAAGATCTTCGCGCGGGGCGACGCGGGGAAGGGCCTGACCGAGAACCTGAAGAACGGCATGACGGTCATGGCCCGCGGCAACATCGTCTTCGATACCTACAAACACGACTACCTGCTGGAGGTCAAGTCCATGGCCTCGGTCCGCAAGATCGAGCGCACGGACAACGCCCCGAAAAAGCGCGTCGAACTCCACCTGCACAGCAATATGTCCATGATGGACGCGATGACCGACGCCGGCGAGCTGGTCAGACGCGCCGCCAAATGGGGCCACCCCGCGGTGGCCATCACGGACCACGGGGTCCTGCAGGGCTATCCCGCGGCCTTCGCCGCGTCCGAGAAGACCGGCATCAAGGTCATCTACGGCGTCGAATCCTATGTGTACGACGACCTGCGCCCCGACGTCCCCACCGAGTGGCCGGACATCGTCCGGGCCATCCGGGACAAGGATCAGAAGACCTATCACCAGATCATCCTCGTCAAGAACAATGTCGGGCTCAAGAACCTCTACGGTCTCGTGTCCCGTTCCCATAC
Source organism: Clostridia bacterium (assembly GCA_017614275.1). Classification (GTDB taxonomy): domain Bacteria; phylum Bacillota; class Clostridia; order Oscillospirales; family Acutalibacteraceae; genus RUG420. The sequence continues at coordinate 4,466 of JAGACE010000036.1, forward strand.
CGAGCACTTCTATCGGAAGCCGACCATCCTGAAGTCGGACCTTGCGGCCCACCGTGAAGGTCTGATCCTCGGCACGGCCTGCCAGGCCGGCGAGCTCTATTCGGCCGTCCTGAACGGCGAGTCCGACGAGCGCATCCGGGAGATCGTCAATTTCTATGACTACATGGAGATCCAGCCCAACACGAACAACGCCTTCCTGCTGCGTCCCTACTACAAGAGGGACAAGGTGACGAAGGAACTGAAGATGATGCCGCCGCGGTTCCGGTCGGAAGAGGAACTCAACGACATCAACCGCCGCATCCTTGCCCTGGCGGACGCCGCGGGCAAGCCGACGGTCGCCACCTGCGACGTCCACTTCATCGACCCGGAATGCGCCCAGTACCGCGCCATCATCATGGCGGGCCAGGGCTTCCAGGACGCGGACAACCAGTCCGCGCTGTTCCTGCGGACCACCGAAGAGATGCTGGAAGAGTTCTCTTATCTCGGAGACCGCGCGGAAGAAGTGGTCATCGACAACCCGAACAGGATCGCGGACATGGTCGAGCGCCTCCGCCCGGTCCCGGCCGGCAACTTCCCGCCGAGCATCGACGGGGCAGAGGAAGAGCTGCAGCAGCTCTGCTGGGACAAGGCGAAGGAACTCTTCGGAGACCCGGTCCCCGAGTACGTGGCGAAGCGCCTCGACAAGGAGCTGACCTCCATCATCTCCAACGGCTTCGCGGTCCTCTACATGATCGCGCAGAAGCTGGTCAAGGACTCGGAAGACCACGGCTACCACGTCGGGTCCCGGGGCTCGGTCGGCTCCTCGTTCGTCGCCCACGCGGCGGGCATCTCCGAAGTCAATCCGCTGGCGCCCCACTACCGCTGCACGAACCCGGACTGCAAGCACACCGAGTTCTTCCTGCACGGTGAGGTGGGCTCCGGCTATGACCTGCCCCCGAAAGACTGCCCGGAGTGCGGCACGCCCATGTGGCGGGACGGGCACGACATCCCCTTCGAGACGTTCCTGGGCTTCAAAGGCGATAAATCGCCCGATATCGACCTGAACTTCTCCGGAGAATACCAGGCCAGCGCCCACCGCTACACCATCGAACTGTTCGGCGAGGACCACGTCTTCAAGGCCGGCACCGTCGCCACGGTGGCCGACAAGACCGCCTACGGCTACGTCATGAAGTATCTGGAAGAGCGGGGCATCCACGCCAAAGACGCGGAGATCAACCGGCTGGTCCGGGGCGTCGCCGGCGTCAAGCGGACCACCGGGCAGCACCCCGGCGGCATGGTCGTCGTGCCCAACGACTACGACGTCACGGACTTCACAGCGGTGCAGTATCCCTCGGACGACGCGGGCAAGGGTATGATGACCACGCACTTCGACTTCCACTTCCTGCACGACACCATCCTGAAACTCGACAACCTCGGCCATGATGTGCCGACGATGTACAAATACCTCGAAGACATGACCGGCATCCCCGTCATGGATGTCGACATCTGCGACCCGAAGATCTACGAGCTGTTCCTGAGCCCGGCGCCCCTCGGCGTCACCGAAGAGGACATCAGTTTCCCGATCGGCACGCTCTCCATCCCGGAGATGGGCACGGACTTCGTCAAGGGCATGCTCGTGGAATGCAAGCCGAAGAACTTCTCCGACCTGCTGCAGATTTCCGGCCTGTCCCACGGCACGGACGTGTGGCTCGGCAACGCCCAGGAACTCATCCACAACGGCGTCTGCTCCATCTCCGAAGTCATCGGGACCCGGGACAACATCATGGTCCGGCTCATGCAGTACGGCCTGGAACCGGACATGGCGTTCAAGATCATGGAGATCGTCCGGAAAGGCAAGGCCTCGAAACTCCTGACGGAGGAACACCTGGCCGCCATGCGCGAGCACGATGTGCCGGAGTGGTACATCGACTCCTGCTACAAGATCAAATACATGTTCCCGAAGGCCCACGCGGCCGCCTATGTCAGCGCGGCTCTGCGCCTCGCCTGGTACAAGATCTACAAGCCGCTGGAGTACTACGCGACCTACCTGACCGTCCGCGGCGACGACCTGGACGCGGTCGCCATCCTCTCCGGCAAAGGCTATGTCAAAGGCCGCATGAAGGAGATCGAGATCAAGGGCCGGGACGCCTCGGCCACCGAGAAGAGCGAATACACCGGCCTCCAGGTGGTCCTGGAGATGCTGGCCCGGGGCATCGAATTCCTGCCCATCGACCTCTACCAATCGCAGGCCACGGTATACGCGATCGAAGACGGAAAGATCCGCCTCGCGTTCTCGTCCATCAAAGGACTCGGCGCTGCCGCGGCCAAAGCGCTGGAGGCGGCGAAAGACGACGGGAAGGGACCGTTCCTGTCCCAGGAGGACCTCGGCATCCGTGCCGGCGTGTCGTCCGCCGTCCTGACCGCCCTGCGGGATCTCGGCGCCCTGGAAGGGCTGCCGGAGTCCAGCCAGATCAGCCTGTTCGGCATGTAATAGGAGGAGCCATATGAAACAAGCAATCAAACTGATCCTTATGGTCATGCTGTTCTCCGCCGTCATCGTCGGAGCCATCTTCGGCTACCGCTGGTTTGCCGAGCGGCAGACAGCCGCCGCTCCGCTGGTGACCGACACCGCGAACTACCTGACCACGTCTCCCGCCGCGCCCGGCCAGGAGATGGTCGACGAGAACGACGACCTCGCCTCCGACGGCAACATCGAGCCCACGACGGTCTGGCCCTTCTCGGACCGCAAGTCCGAGTCGAAGTTCGAGGCGAAGGAGACCGTCGGCTACACGACGCCCACCAAGAAAGCGTCCAAACAGAAGACGACAGCTGCCGAAAAGACGAAGCAGACCGACAAGACGAAGAAGAGCGACAAAGAGACGAGCGAGGAGACCACGAAGCAGTCCTCCTCATCCTCCGGCACGCCCAAAGCCCTGCTGGAAAAGATCCGCTCCACCGCTTCGAGCACCAAAAACGGTCATCCCGTGAAGGTCGACTCCAACGGCATCTCCATCGAGTACAAGAAGTTCGCCGTGGCGGACCTCAACGGGGACGGCAAAGACGAAGTGTTCCTGTATGCCGAGAGCAACAAGGGAGAGGACTTCTACGGCTACTCCTACATCGTCTACTCCTCCGACCTGAAGGACGTCCGGACCACCATGGTCATCGACGAGTTCAAGAACGTGAAGTTCTACAAGAGCGGCGTCTATGAGATCACCGAGGGCAAGTTCGGCTTCACCTCCGACGCGATCGCTCAGTCCTTCGGCGTCAAGAACGACAACTCCATCCTGGGGTACGACACCACCGCCACCCCGTATCTGAGATATACGACCAACGGTCCGTACATCGCCGAACCCACCGAGGTCAGCGCGGCGGACTACAAGGCCGCCGTCAAGAAACTGAAGGCCGGCGGGAAAGTGAAGGTCAACGTCCAAGACTTCACGGCCGCCAACGTCGAGAAACTGTAATTCAAATGGATTTTTACAACTTTTACCGAGGCCATTCCTTCGACGCCTATGAGTTCTTCGGAGCCCATGTGGCGGACGGAGCCGTATGGTTCCGGACCTACGCCCCCGCGGCGGATCGCGTGGCGCTCATCGGCGAGTTCAACGACTGGACCGAGACCCCGATGGATCGCGCTTACGACGGGAGCACCTGGGAGTGCCGCGTGGAAGGCGCGTGCCCGGGGCAGATGTACAAGTACCGCATCTACGACCAGACCGGCCGGGCGATCGACCATTGCGACCCGTACGGCTTCGGCATGGAACTGCGCCCGAAGAGCGCGTCCGTCATCCGGGAGCTGCGGGCCTTCGAGTTCGACGACTGGGACTGGATGCTCTCCCGTACCGACCGCCGCAACGAGGCGATGACCATCTACGAGGTCCACGCCGGGTCCTGGCACAAGAACCCGGACGACCCCGAGAACGGCTGGTACAACTACGTGGAGCTGGGCGACCGGCTCATCCAGTATGTCAAAGAGCACGGCTACAACTACATCGAGTTCCTGCCGCTGGCGGAGCACCCCTCGGACAACTCCTGGGGCTATCAGAACACCGGCTTCTTCGCACCGACCTCCCGCTACGGGACCATGGATCAGCTCAAGCAGCTGATCGAGAACTGCCACAAGAACGAGATCGGCGTCCTTCTGGACTTCGTGCCGGTCCACTTCGCCGTGGACGACTATGCCCTGGAAAAGTACGACGGGACCGCGCTGTACGAGTACCCGCACCCCGACATGGGGTACAGCGAGTGGGGGAGCCACAACTTCAACCACTGCAAGGGGGAGGTCCAGAGCTTCCTTCAGTCGAACGCGAACTACTGGCTCAAAGAGTTCCACTTCGACGGCCTGCGCATCGACGCCTTGTCGAACCTCATCTACTGGCAGGGCAACAAGGACCGGGGCACCAACGTGAACGCCGTACAGTTCATCCGCAACATGAACGGCGGCCTCAAAAGGCTCCACCCGACCGCCATCCTGGCCGCGGAGGACTCCACCCAGTTCCCCGGCGTCACACGGCCGGTCTACGACGGCGGCCTCGGCTTCGACTACAAGTGGGACATGGGCTGGATGAACGACAGCCTGGACTACATGAAGAAGACCGCGGACCAGCGGACCGAGCACTATCACAAGCTGACGTTCTCCATGATGTATTTCTACGACGAGAACTTCATCCTGCCGCTGTCCCATGACGAGGTGGTCCACGGGAAAGCCACCATCCTGCAGAAGATGTCCGGCCTCTACGAGGGCAAGTTCCCGCAGGCGCGGACGTTCTATATGTATATGTATGCCCACCCGGGGAAGAAGCTCAACTTCATGGGCAACGAGTTCGCCCAGATCCGCGAGTGGGACGAGGACGAAGAACAGGACTGGTTCCTGCTGAAGTACCCGCTGCACGACTCCTTCCAGGTCTTCATGAAGGATCTGTCGAAGCTGTACCTTGAGAATCCCGCCTTCTGGGCCCTCGACTACAACACCATGGGCTTCGACTGGGTGGACTGCGATCAGCAGCGGAAACGCATCTACGCGTTCCTGCGCCACGGGGGCGATGAACACGTCCTCTGCCTGTTCAACTTCTCCGAACACGACCAGGACTACTCTCTGCGCCTCGACTACCACGAGGAGCTCGAACTGCTGCTGGCCTCCGACAACGAGATCTACAGCGGCACGGTGCGGTACGGGGAAGAGACCGTCGTGAAAAAGACCAAAGGTGTGTTCCACCTGCCGATGACCGCCTACTCCGCCAGGTTCTATAAAGTAAAATAAACCTATTATCTCCGGCCCCGGAACAGGGGCCGGAAAATTTTTTTGATTTTTTTGAAAAAAGGGGTTGACGGGAGCAAAATTGTGTGATAGCATCTAAGCGTACTAAGAAGCACAGTACACCTAAGAAAACTTCTCAAGCAAAAAACAAAAAGGATACCATTGGAGGAAATCATCATGAAACAGAAATTACTTGCGATCATCGGACTTTGCCTCATGCTCACCGTCGTCCTGACCGGCTGCGGCAAGAAAGCGGAAACCGAACCCACCACGCCCACCTCGCGCATCGAGTATGTCGAGACCACCACGGCTGCACAAGCGCAGAACGCCACGGAAAAGGCTCCGGCGCAGAAGACGGAGAACGCCGCGACCAAGAAGACCGAGGCCAAGAAGAACCAGAACGCAACGGCCAAGAAGACCCAGAAAGCAAACGCCAAGAAGACCCAGAAAGCGACCAAGAAAGCCACTCAGAAGGCCACTCAGAAGGCGACTCAGAAGGCCACCAAGAAAGCCGCTCAGAAGACCACGGAAGCCACTGGCAGCCCGGTCCAGCGGTATCAGGGCAAGTACGGCAACGGCCGCTGCACCATCGAAGTGATCGGCGTGGCCAACAACACGGTCGAGATCCATGTCTACTGGTCCAGCAGTGCCTGGGAGCACAGCGAATGGACGATGAGCGGCAACTTCGATGACGAAGGCAAGTATGTCTACTACAGCGACGGCGTCCGCAAAGACATCGCATACAACGACGACGGGACCGTCAAATCCACCGAGACCGTTTACACCGGCGGAAAAGGCGCCTTCGTCTTCAACGGCAACAAAATGACCTGGGAAGACCAGACGGCGGACCACGTCGCGGACGGTATGACCTTCGTCAGATGCTAAAATGTCTCCGGGCTCCTTACCGAGCCCGGTTTTTCATAGCGGGAAAGGCTTGACGGTCCCGCAGCGATATGGTATCATCTAACCGTATTAATAAGCACAGTACACCCGAAGACCCTAGGAAAGGAGTGCTCCATGTTTACCATCGATAACATGTCCAGCATCCCCGTTTACGAGCAGATCGTCCGGCAGGTCGAAGGCCTGCTGCTGTCCGGTCAGCTGAAACCGGGCGACCCGCTGCCCTCGGTCCGCGGACTCGCCACCGACCTCGGCGTCAACCCCAACACCATCCAGAAGGCCTATGCCGAACTGGACCACCGGGGCATGACGACCTCTGTGCCGGGAAGAGGCAGCTTCCTCCGGGAAGACGCCATGGAACAGCTGATCAAGTTTCTGAACGAAAACGCGCTGCCGGAGTTCAAGAACATGCTCCGCGGCATGCAGGTCGCCGGCGCCTCGAACGCCGAGATCGTGGACTTCGTCAAAAAGATCCTCAAAGAGCTGGACGCGGAAGAGGACTAAAACCACCATTTTTGAACATTCTCCGGACCCGGAAGACGGCGCCGTGACAGCGGCCTGTCCCCGGGTCCGGTTTTCTTATGGAGAAAAGTATGTTAAAATAAAGTGTTTTATAGCAAACCGGTTTCACGGAGAAGAGGGGAATCCCGTTGAAGAGACTAGAGAACAAATGGCTGCTGGCCTGTCTGGCATTCCTGGTGCCGGCGGCGCTGCTGCTGGTCATATTCGCGCTTTGCGGCGTCACGCCGTTCGGCGGCCGCAGTCTGGCCGCGCAGGACGCCAACATCCAGTACATCGAATTCTTCAACTATTACAGAAACCTGTTCCACGGGGAGGACACGCTGGCCTACAGCTTCACGAACTTCCTCGGCGGGAGCGGGGTGGCTCTGTTCGCCTATTATCTGGCCTCTCCCTTCAATCTCCTCATCCTGCTGGTGCCGGCAGCGCAGAACCACGCGCTGTTCTCCCTGCTGGCCCTGCTGAAACTGTCCCTCTGCGGCTTCACGATGGCCCTGTTCCTGCGGGAACGGTTCCCGAAACTGACGCCGCTCTTCACGCTGCTCCTGTCCGTCAGCTTCGCTCTGATGCAGTACAACATCGCCCAGACCATGAACATCATCTGGCTGGACGGCGTGTATCTGTTGCCCCTCATCCTGCTGGGCGTGTACCGCCTGGTGCGGACGGGGAAGAGCTTCCTGTTCTTCTTCGCCACCGGCGCCGCCATCCTGTTCAACTGGTACGCGGGCTGGTTCGACTGCATCGCCGCCATCCTGTTCTTCTTCTGGGAACTGGGCGATGTGCCGGAGGGCACTCTGGACACGAAGCAGAAGTGGGGTCGCTTCGGCACCGCCCTCCTGCACGGCGTGGCCGCGGTGTGCCTCAGCGCCGTCCTGTTCCTGCCCTCCGTGTACACGCTGCTCGGCGGCAAGGGGAGAACGGACATCAAGATGAGCTTCGGCTTCTCCGGCAACCCGCTGACGTCCCTCGCGGGATTCTCCCTCGGGACGGAGAGCTTTGACGGCGGCATGGCCGTCTTCTGCGGCAGCCTGGTCACCCTGGCGCTGCTCCTGTACTTCAGCAGCCGGCAGTTCGCCCTGAAGGAGAAGATCCGCAGCGGCGTCCTGCTGTTCGTGTTCGTGCTGCTGGCCTACTGGGAGCCCCTGGCGTTCATCGCCAACGGCTTCCGGAACATCACATCTTACTGGTACCGCTACGGATACATCGTCATCGCGTATCTGCTGTTCCTGGCGGCGCGGTACTATTCCGGCGTGGAGACCGAGACCCCGGCCCGGCTGTACAAGGCGGCCGTGGCGGCGGCCGGCATCCTGTTCCTCGTGGAATTCGTGTCGGATTACGGCACGCTCAGCTATATCTTCGGCACCTCGGCGTTCCTGCTGTTCTTCGCCTGGGCGCTGACGAAACTCCTGCCGATGGAGCAGGGAGAGGATCCGGTGTTCGCGAAGGACACCGCCAAACGTGTGCTCTCCGTGGCCCTGACCTGCGCGGTCTGTCTGGAACTGCTGATCAGCGGCACCCTCATCTACCGCAGCACCGGCTTTGCCAAGGTCGGCCGGTACCAGGACTACCACGCGAACCGCACGGAGAAAGTGGCCGCCGTCAAAGCGGCGGACGACAGCTTCTACCGTATCGCCCAGTCGGACTATCGCCACAAGACGGACGAGAACCTGACGGCCTATTTCGACGACTCCTATTCCTACGCCTACAACGGCATCGCGCATTACTCGTCCACCTATTCCAACAATCAGGCGGAGCTGATGTGCCACCTGGGCTACGCCTCCGACCCAACGGTCCCCGTGACCACGACCCGCATGCTGGCGGCCGATTCGCTGCTGTCGGTCCGGTACGTCCTCGGGGAAAAGGACATCCCCGGCCTGACGAAGGCGGAGGATCTGGGCGAGGGCATCTGCCGCAATCCGTACGCCATTGCTCCCGCCCTCGTGGTGGACAGCGGCAAGGCGGCGGACTATGCCGACTTCGAGAACGACCCCTTCGCGTACCAGAACGCGCT
>JAGACE010000037.1 GCA_017614275.1 Clostridia bacterium
CACGCCGTCCGAGCCGTACCCGTGGACACAGAGCAGGATCCGCTGCTCGTTGCCTGCTTTCCAGAGCTGCGCCGCCAGGGTCACATCATCGTACGCCACCGCTTTGAACGTGGCGTCCGGTTTGATCTCGAACTTCTGACCGGGAACAGAAAGAGAACCCCATTCCACCTTGTTGGAACAGAATTCCCGAAAATACTTGTTTTCTTTGACTGCCGTGTTGGCCATGATTGTTCCACTCCCTATATAATATACTAGGGTGAAGTGTAACAGAGAAATCTAAACTGAATCGAAACTGACAGGACGTTTCACCCCGCCTTCGGCAGGGAGACCGTGAATACAGTGAGGCCGAACGTGGACGTGACAGAGATGGTCCCTTCGTGGAGTTCCACGATCCGTTTGCAGATCGCCAGTCCGAGCCCGTTGCCCTCCGCCGCATGGGAGGGATCGACCTGATAGAATTTGTCGAAGATCCGCGGCAGATCCTTTTCCGGGATCTCCGTGCCGATGTTGCGCACTTCCACACACACCATCTCTTCTTTCTCATAGGCGGAGACGGTGATCTTCCCGCCCTCCGGAGTGAATTTGACGGCGTTGTCCAGCAGGTTCGTCCAGACCTCGGCCAGCACATCCGCGTTTCCGGACACGGTGTACTCCTGCAGAGCGACCGAGATGTCCTGGTTCTTTTCGGACCACTTCTTCTCCAGCAGGAGCACGCAGTGGCGGATCTGTTCGGAGACGTTGAAGGTCGCGACGTCGGACAGGACGTCGAGGTTGTCCAGTTTGGACATATCCATGACGTTCATCGCCATGGTGCTGAGACGGTCGCTCTCGGTCTCGATGATGTCGAGGTATTCCCTTCTCTGGTCGTCCGTCAGGTTCTCCTTTTTCAGGAGTTTGGCGAAGCCGGAGATGGAGACGATCGGCGTCTTGAACTCGTGGGAAAAATCGCGGATGAAATCGGACCGCAGGACTTCATTGCGGCCGAGTTCCCTGGCCAGCGCGTTGAAGCTGTCCTCCAGTTCCGCGAACGGACGCAGCGGCCGCAGGACGGCGGGAATGCGGATGCGGGCCTCGAAGTTGCCCGCGGTCAGCTCTTTGACCTGATCGATATAGGCCTCCAGGAGCCGCAGGGGCGCTCGCATGGCGGCCGTGGAGAGTCCGGTCCCGATGAGGACGGAAAACGACAGTGTGATGCCGAGGAGCCAGCGCGTGGACGCGTCCGTGATCTCCGGCAGTTTTTTGATGATGTTCAGTTTGCGCAGCAGGAAGACCCCGAGCAGGACCAGCAGAGAGCTGATGACCAGGACGACCGCAACGATGATCGTAAAGAAGACGGACAGAAAGACATATTGTTTTCTGTTCTCCAGCCGCTCTTTGTCATTCATGGAGGGCACCTCCTTCGGCATTGTCCCGGACGACCGCTTTGTAGCCCAGTCCTCGGACGGACTGGATGGAGAATTCCTCCCAGTCGGCGAAATGTTTGCGCAGGCGGGAGATGTGGACCGTCACGGTCTCCCAGCCGGTCTCGCTGTCCTGCCCCCAGATCTCGTCCATGATCTGGATGCGGGTGAAGATCCGACCCGGCGAGGAGAGCAGCAGGTACAGCAGCTGGAACTCCTTCTGAGGCAGTTCCACCTCTTCCTCACCGCGGCGCACGGTCAGAGAGGACTCGTCCAGAACGACGTCCCCAAGAGTGATCTTTTTCTCCACGGAGATCTGATAGCGGCGGAGCAGCGCGCGGATGCGCAGGACCATCTCTTCCGGATCGATGGGTTTGGTCATATAGTCGTCGGAGCCGGCACGCAGCCCCTGTTTCACATCGGAGGGAAGCGTTTTGGCGGAGACCATGAGGATCGGCAGCAAGGGGGCGTCCCGACGGAGCAGATCCGTCAGCTCATAGCCGTCCATCTCCGGCATCATGACATCCACGACCGCCAGGTGGACCGTCGTCTCTTCCATGCGGCGGAGGGCCTCCACGCCGTTCGAGGCCACGACCACGTCGTAGCCTTCGTCGGTCAGGATCTCCGAGAACAGTTTTCTGGTGTTTTTGTCGTCGTCGACGACCAGGATGCGGACCATGAGTTCCCCTCCTTTGCGATGGATTGAAGATATTATAGCATATTTACATGTTCTGTCTCTCGCACGCAAAAAGCCGAACCCCAAAAAAGGTTACCGAAGAGACGGGACTTGACGCGCTTTCGCGTTGCGAAATCGCACCGAGCTACTGCCGCAGCTCCACTCACTAAAGAGCCCACAGGGCTGTTTTCTTAACGCTCGTGCCTAAAGGTTCAAGTCCCGTCTCAAAAGGAAAGGCCGAACCCATACGGGTTCGGCCTTTCTTGGTGCGAGAGACGGGACTTGAACCCGTACGAATCACTCCACACGCCCCTCAAACGTGCGCGTCTGCCAATTCCGCCACTCTCGCGTGTTTCGCAGGCGTTGCATTGCCTGCGCAACATGGATAATTATAGTCAGTACCCCTGTTTTTGTCAACCGAAAACGGGGAAATTAGTCGTAATATTTTTCCCTGTGTTTCCGCCTGGCAAAATGGTACACGCCGTAGACCGCGACCGCCGCCGCGTAGGCGATGAGACCGATGTAAACCGAGCGGTTCGAACTGCCGTCCACCTTCAGATCGGACCAGTAATTGCTCATCAGAGACTGGGTCTCGGAAGGCAGGTTGTGGAAGTACTGATAATTCTCGAACAGCGCCTCATCCGGATACAGGGTCGGATCGTCTTTGTAGGTGTAGGAATCCATCTTCAGGACTTCCGTGTTGGGCGTGGCGTAGGCGATGTACTCGGCGTTCGCCAGAGCCACTTCCGGCTCCTCCATGAAGTTGATGTACAGCTCCGCAGCGCCTTTGTTTTTCGCGGTGGTCGGGATGCACATGGCGTCGACGAAGATGTTGGCGCCCTCTTTCGGGAAAGCGACCGCCAGATCGTCGTTGTTCTCCGCCATCGTGAAATAGTCGCCCACATAGTACGGCGCCATGGCGGCGGCCCCGCTCTCCATGATGTTGTAGACCTCGTCCATCACGTATGAACGCACGATGGGCTTCTGTTCCAGGAGCTTGTCGTAGGCCTCCGCCCACCGGGCGGGATCGGTGTCGTTGTAATCCAGCCCCAGCAGGGACTGCGCGATGGCAAAGGCGTCCCGCGGATTGTTGAACATGAGGACCTGGCCTTCATACTGTTTGTCCCAGAGGACGGCCCAGCTGTCGGGGGTCTCTTTGACCAGTTTCTTGTTGTAGATGAGGGCCACATAGCCGACGTTGTACGCGACCGTGTACGCGTCGTTCGGATCGTAGTAGAGCCCCTTGTATTTCTCGTCGATGTAGCGGAAATTCGGAATGTTGGAATAGTCCAGTTCCAGGAGCAGATCCTCATCGATGAGCCGCTCGATCATGTAATCGGACGGGACGATCAGATCGTAGTTCGCGCCGCCGCTCTTCAGTTTCGCGTACAGGTCTTCGTTGGAGTCGAAGTTCGTGTAGTTGACTTTGATGCCGGTGAGTTCCTCGAACTTCCGGTTGACGTCCAGGGAACCTTCTCCGCCGTCCGAGATGTATTCGCCCCAGTTGAAGACGTTGATCGTACTGCCCCGATACGGATTGTTCCGGTAGTAGTCCACGTTCTCGATGTTCGCCTCGCCCGGTGCGCTGCTGGGGACGGCGAAAGCCGTGACCGCAGCACTCAGCGACAGAAACAGGGCGGCGAGGAGGCAGGCCAGGAGTTTTCTCATGGCTCCACCTGCTTCCCGGACTTTCCCCTTCCCCCGTTCTCCGCCCGGTTCTGGATGACGTTGAGGGCGATGAGCAGGAGCAGCATGACAAGGAAGATGAGCGTGGACAGCGCGTACATGTCAGGGGTCACGCGTTTCTTCGTCATGGAGTAGATGCGGATGGGCAGGGTCTGGAACTCAGGACCGCTGACGAAGTAGGAGATGACGAAGTCGTCAAGAGACAGCGTGAACGCCATGATGGCACCGGCGATGACGCCGGGTCGGATCTGCGGCAGCGTCACCTTGAAGAAGGCCTGGGAGGGCGTGCAGCCCAGGTCCTGGGCCGCCTCGGTCAGATATCCGTCCATCGCCCGGAAGCGCGGCAGGATGTTCAGGATGACATAGGGCAGCTGGAACGTGATGTGGGCGATGAGCATGGTGCCGAAGCCCAGGACGCCCTGACGGCGCATCAGCGTCCCCGCGAAGACGAACAGGAGCATCATGGAGATGCCCGTGACGATGTCCGGGTTCATCATGGGGATGTTCGTGGTGGTCAGAAGAGAGCTCTTGTACCAGCGGCTCCGCGTGTAGTTGATGCCGATGGCCGAGAACAGACCAAATACTGTGGAAAACGCGGCGGAGACCACCGCCAGCACCACTGTGTTGCGGAAGGCGGCGATGGTGGCGCCGTCCCGGAACAGCTCCGCATACCATTTCAGGGAGAAGCCCGACATGACACTGGTGCTGTTGGAAGAGTTGAAGGAGAAGACCATGAGTACGACGATGGGCGCGTACAGCAGGATCATGAACAGGGTCAGATAGGCCTTCTCGAGCAGGCTCGTCTTGCGTCTCGTCATACGACCATCCCCTCCTCCGCGTCGCCGAAGCGGTTCATGACCCAGAGACACAGCAGGATGAAGATCATCAGGAGCAGGGAGATGGACGCGCCGAGGTGATAGTTGTAGGCGGTCTGGAACTGCATCTCGATGACGTCACCGATCAGCGTATAGCGGCCGCCGCCCAGTTTCTGGGAGATATAGAAGGTGCTGACCGAGGGCACGAAGACCATGGTGACCCCGGAGATGATGCCGGGCTTGGTCAGCGGGATCATGACGTCCTTGAAGATCCGGAAGCCGTTGGCCCCCAGATCCCGCCCCGCCTCGATGTACCGGCGGTCGAGTTTCGTCATGGTGGTGTACAGCGGCAGGATCATGAACGGCACATAGTTGTAGACCATGCCGAAGATGACGGCTCCGCTGGTGTTGATCAGGTGGAGCGGATCCATCCCTAACGAGCGCAGGGCGTTGTTGATGATGCCCGTGTCCTCGAACAGGACCATGATGGCGTAGGTGCGCAGGATGAAGTTCATCCACATGGGGATCATGATCAGCATGACCAGCACGGTCTGCGTGCCGGCCTTCGTCTTGGAGAAGATGTAGGCCAGCGGATAGGCGGTCACCAGGCACAGGACGGTGGCGACCACGCCGAACCAGACCGAGCGCAGGATCGTGTCCGTGTACAGGCTCAGCTGGGTGATGTGCTGCAGGCTGAAATGGCCCGCGGCGTCGGTCAGCGCATAATACGCCACGATGACCAGCGGGGCCAGGATGAAGACCGCCATCCAGAGGCCGTAGGGCGCTGTGATGGCGTTGTACGAGCGGTTATTCATCGTCCGAGACCTCCGTGATGTCGTCCAGGTCCGTGATGTCGAGTTCCGCGTTGGAGATGTAATCCATCTCGTCGGAGAAACTCGAATAATCGCCGAATTCACCGGAATAGCGGGATTTCTTCATGATGTGGATCTCGTCCGGCTTGATGAGGATGCCGATGGTCTCCCCTTCCGCGGAATAGTCCGTAGTCTGGATCATCCATTTGAAATCGTTGATATCCACGATGATCTCGTAGTGGAGGCCCTTGAACGTGACCGAGGTGATGACGCCGGTCAGCATGCCGTCCTCCGGCGCGCAGATGTCCACGTCCTCGGGACGGATGACCACGTCGACGGGTTCGTTGAGGCCGAAGCCCTTGTCCACGCAGTCGAAGTCGTGGCCGGAGAACCGCACCCGGCAGTCTGACAGCATGATGCCGTCGAGGATGTTGGACTCGCCGATGAAGTCCGCCACGAACGCGTTGGCGGGCTCGTTGTAGATGTCCTCCGGGGTGCCGATGTGCTGGATCTCGCCCTTGTCCATGACGATGACCTTGTCGGACATGGACAGCGCCTCTTCCTGGTCGTGGGTAACATAGATGAAGGTGATGCCCAGCCGCTGCTGGATGTTCTTCAGTTCGACCTGCATGTCCTTGCGGAGCTTCAGGTCCAGAGCGCCCAGGGGCTCATCGAGCAGGAGGACCTCCGGATCCACGGCCAGCGCGCGGGCGATGGCAACGCGCTGCTGCTGTCCGCC
>JAGACE010000038.1 GCA_017614275.1 Clostridia bacterium
AGCGCCTCGTCGACGATGAGGATCTCCGGATGGACGTTCGCGTTGATCGCGAAGCCCAGGCGGGCCTTCATGCCGCTCGAATAGGACCGGACCGGCTGGTCGATGTACTCGCCGATGTCTGCGAACTCGACGATGTCCGGCTCCAGTTCCGTGACCTCTTCCTTGGACAGCCCGAGGGTGGTGCCGCGCAGGTAGATGTTCTCCCGCCCGGTCATCTCCGGCTCGAAGCCGGCGGTCAGTTCCAGCAGGGCCGAGACCCGGCCGTTGACGGTGATCTCCCCTTCCGAGGGGAAACACACGCCGGTGATCATTTTGAGCACGGTCGATTTGCCCGCGCCGTTGCTGCCGACGAGGGCGACCGCCTCTCCGGGCATGATGGAGAAGCTCATATCCTTGACCGCGTCTTTGGTCTTGATGTTGAGGTTCTTGAGGAAGACGCTGGCCAGTTTCTGACGGTTGCTCGCATAGAGCTTATACCGTTTGGTGACGTGTTTGAATTCGATGATCGGTTCCATACGCTCTCCCCCTTACAGTACGTCCGGCATGTCTTTGCGGAGTTTCTTATAGGACCAGAGAGCCAGCAGGAACATGATCAGCAGCTCGACCAGGAACACGAGGAGCCACAGGGGCCGTTCCCAGAACCAGCCGGTGCTCATGAAGGCGTCCCGGAACCCGGAGACCAGGTAGGCGATGGGATTCAGTTTCAGGATGATGCCCAGCGTCGGATGGTCCGCCGCGATGGTGTCGATGTCGAAGAAGATGCCGGACAGCCACAGCAGCGAGAACACGAAGGACTTGACCAGGTTCAGGAAGTCCTGGGAGATAGCGGCGATGGGTGCCGCGAACAGGGACCAGGACGTGAAGAACGCGTAGGAGAAGAACATGTACAGGAAGATCTGCAGGTTCTGCAGGGTCGGCATGTGGCCGAAGCACAGGCAGAGGATGTAGACCACCGCCAGCAGGATGGTGTTGATGAACAGGTTCGACAGGCTGACGAAGGTCGGGATGGTGGAGACCGGATAGTGGATCTTCGTGATCAGATAGCGGTATTTCCGCATGGACTCCGTGCCCCGGTGGAGCATGTCGTTGACATAGAACCACGGCACCATGCCGAACATGAGCCACAGGAAGTACGGATAGCCGTCGTGCGGTTTTCCGGCTCTGAGGCCGAGGGACATGGCGAACCAGTAGATGAAGATCGTGATGATCGGCTTGATGATCGCCCAGGACCATCCGAGCGCGGACGCCCGGTAGGTGCGCACCAGATCGGAACGCGCCATTTTGATGGTCTGTTCGTAGTATTCTTTGTGTTCGGAAAGGATTTCTTTCAGTACACTCATAAAGACCTCCGGGATGGATATGCTTATCAGAGTTATTTTACCACATGTCGCAAGTTCTTTACAATTCTGAGAAAATGGCCGTATTTCGCGGTATTTCCGCTTTTTTTCCGCTTTCCCGGCCACTTGATCGAAAAAAATGGCGATTTGTTCTTTTTTTTAAGAGTTCTTAAAGGTTGACCGTATAAGATAGACTCAATCCAAAGGGAACCAGTCACTCCCTTTTGGATCAGGGTTTATCCACACCCTACTCACTTTTTCATTTCATTTTCTCCTATTTAAGGCAGCCCGGATGTTCCCCCATCCGGGCTGAACCCTGTCTATGGGCAAAAAAGCACGAAAGCGAGAGCCGCAGAGCTCTCGCTTTTTTATTGGTTCAGATACTCGAGGAACGGTCTCACGTCGGTGCGCCCGATCTTCGAGCGGGCCTTCCCCGCGGCTAAGGCCGCCGCGTAGAACGCCGGAGGCGCGGTCAGGAACAGTTTCGCGCTCCCCGCGACCTTTGGATCAGCGCTGCCGCTCAGGAGCTTCATTTTGGACCGGGCGCCGGCGGCTTTCGCGAACGCCAGCCAGTCCTTCAGCGGGAAGGCCAGACAGGCCTGCCACAGGACGGACCACCAGATCCGGGGCAGCACGAAGGACTCAAACATCGGGACAAAGCCCGGGGCATATTGGTCCAGATAGGGGCCGAGCCGCTCCAGCAGCAGGATGCTGCTGACCCGCGACAGCGGGAACGTGGCCACGGCCGAACCCTCCTGCAGCAGATAGAAGTACAGGCGGTCCGGGCAGTACCGGATGGCTCTGGCCCGTGCCGTGACGCGGAACAGGAAGTCATAGTCCTCGTAATAGGCGAAGCCTTCCGCAAAGCGGAAGTCGTGTTCCCGGAGCAGTTCCGCGGACAGGAACAGGTTATAGACCCCGAACTTCGTGGGGTCCTGTCCGATGGTCTTCAGCATCTGTTCCGCGGTCATCCCGACGCTGCCGGAGTAGGGTCCGGGCGCGTCGAAGGGCCCTTCCGGAGTCACGCGTTCCGAACGGAAATAGAATAAATCGAACGCGGGCTCCTTCTCCATGGCCTCGCGGAAGACGGTCATGTAGTTCGGCACGATCCGGTCGTCCACGTCCACGAAGGAGATCCAATCGCCCCGCACCTTCTCCAGACCGGCGTTGCGCGCCGCGGAGACCCCGGAGGGCTCGAGTTCCACCACGGTGATCGGGAACTCCTCCGACCGCTGGTAAGAACGCAGCAGGGACAGAGAGGCGTCCGTGGACCCGTCATCCACAAAGATGAGTTCGAAGTCCCGGCTCTCCTGAGCGCGGAAGCAGTCGATCATCCTGCCGATGTACTGCTCCCCGTTGAACACGGGGATGACTACGGACAGCAGAGGGGTGTTGAGGTCGGCCATAACGTCTCCTTATCGGTGGGCTTTCAGGGTGGCGAACAGTTTCGTGTTGCCGGACTTCACGTAGGAAATGACATTGCTCTCAAGATACATCAGAAGCGTGCTGCGGAAACGGATCGGCAGCAGCATGACTTTCATGTACAGGGACCGGGGCTCCGCGTTCCGGACGGCCTCCCGGGCTCTCGGGGTGGAGAGATAATAGCGGATCTCCCGCAGTTTGTCCTCGGTGGACAGCGTGCAGTTGCGGTTGGTCAGGTTCTCCACGCAGCCGATGAGCCGCTCGATGTACCGGCGGTCCAGGAATTCCCGGACTTCCGGAGTCATCAGGCCCCAGTGCTCGTAGAGCTCCCGCATCCAGCCGTCCTCTTCCTCCCGCTTCTCGTACATGTCGTCCCGGTAGCGGGCGGTCTCGGACTCTTCCCTCTTGCGGATGAAGTGGTAATACTTTCCGTCGGTCACGGCCACGCGCTCGATGTCGCGGACCACGCTCAGATTGAAGGGGAAATCGTCCCAGAAGGTCTGGGGGAAGTAGAGCCGGTTCTCTTTGATATAGGACGCCAGGAACAGCTTGTTCCAGGGCGTGTACAGCAGGTTCCGGTCGAACAGTTCATGGGCGGATTCCCGGAACTGCCGCTGGGTCTCGAAGACGCGGGAGGGCACCTCCTGACACTGCGTGACCTTCTCGGTGTCGGAGTAGTAGGTGTCGATATAGAACCCCGCCACGACGAGCTGGGACCCGTGTTTTTCGGCGATGCGCACCATGTCTTCCAGCATGGTCGGCTCCGCCCAGTCATCGGCGTCGCAGAAGTACAGGTACTTCCCCTCCGCCTCGTCGATCGCCACGTTGCGGGCGCTGGGGGCGCCGCCGTTCTCCTTGTGGATGACACGGATGCGGGGGTCTTCCGCCGCATAGGCGTCGCAGACCTCTCCGCTGCGGTCCTTCGAACCGTCGTCCACGCAGAACAGTTCCCAGTCGGTCAGAGTCTGCGCCTGGATGCTCTCGATCGCGCCGCCGACGTAGTCCTCCACGCCGTAGACCGGCATGATGACGCTTACTTTAGGATTTGCCATTGGGACCTCCGGTGGGCTCTTAATACAGTTCCGTCGCAGCCAGACGCAGGGCGGCGGCAACGGTGTCGTCCATGTCGTAATAGCGGTACTCCGCCAGACGGCCGCCGAAGAGGACGCCCTCGTCCGCGGCGAGCGCGGCATACTGCTCATACAGCGCCGAGTTGCGGTCGTCGTTCACGGGATAGTAGGGTTCCATCCCCTCTTCCCAGGCCGTGGGGTACTCGCGCGTGATGACGGTCTTCGGCTGGGTGCCGAAGTTGAAGTGCTTGTGCTCGAGGATGCGGGTGTACGGGGTCTCCCGGTCGGTGTAATTGACGACCGCGACGCCCTGGTGGTTCTCCTCGTCGAGGATCTCGGTCTCGAACTTCAGGCTCCGGTACTCCAGCTTGCCGAGACGGAAGCCGAAGTATTCGTCGATGGGGCCGGTGTAGACACAGTTGTCCGCCATGGCAAGCCACTTTTCCCGGTCGTCCAGGAAGTTGGTGTTCAGGAGCACATCCGCGCCGTCGAGCATCCGCTCCACCATGACGGTGTAGCCTTCGCAGGGGATGCCCTGGTAGCGGTCGTTGAAATAGTTGTTGTCGTAGGTGAAGCGCACCGGCAGCCGTTTGATGATGAAGGCCGGGAGTTCGGTGCAGTCTCTGCCCCACTGCTTCTCGGTGTAGCCCTTGACCAGTTTGGTGTAGACCGTCCGCCCGACGAGGCTGATGGCCTGCTCCTCCAGGTTCTGCGGCTCCCCGGTGATCTCCGCGCGCTCCTTGTCCAGGACGGCCATGGCCTCCGCGGGCGTGGAGATGCCGAACATCTTGGAGAACGTGTTCATGTTGAAGGGCATGTTGTACATCTCGCCCTTGTAGTTGGCGACCGGAGAGTTCACGAAGTGGTTGAACTCCGCGAACTGGTCCACATAGCTCCAGATGTTCTTGTCCGAGGTATGAAAAATATGGGCACCGTACTTGTGTACGTCGATGCCTTCCACTTTTTCCGTATAGATGTTGCCGGCGATGTGGTCCCGCTTTTCCAGGACCAGGACCGAGAAGCCCGCTTTGACGGCTTCATGGGCAAAGACGGCCCCAAAGAGGCCGCTGCCGACGATCAGATAATCGTAATGCTTTTTCATAGTTCCCTCTCCAAAAGCTTTATTGGTCGGCCCGCTTTTCCGCCTTTTTGGCGTACGCCTCTTCCCGGTCCAGATCTCCCTTCAGATGGATGACGATCTGGAAATCGTTGTGGCAGTACGGGCAGTGGATGTCCTTCTTGCCTTTTCTCCGCTTGACCCGGAGGACTTTCCGGCAGGCAGGACACTTTTTATAGACATGGGTCTTCCGGTCCCTCCGGCGCATGGCGTTCAGTTTGTGCTCGCGCACGATGGCCGCCGAGGCGTCGTGGAAGAACCGATTCTCTTTCTGACGTTTTTCGAGGTTGCGGGACAGGGCCCGGAACAGGAACAGGACGATCAGGAGGAACGCGAACACCAGCGGCAGATAGCTGTTGGCCAGCATGGCCGCGGCGATGAGCGCCACGTCCGCCACGATGATGACATAGTTCCAGAAGTCGAGGCCGTTGCGGCCTTCGAACTGGGCATTCCAACGTTCTTTCAAGTGGTCACGCTTCCTTTCAGACGAATTCGACGAGGTAGTCGCCGGTCTCGGTTTGCATGGTCAGGGAATTCCCGCCGCTGGGGGCCGGAACGGTGAATTCATAGTAGGAGTTCCCGCCGGAGTCCTGGTTGGCGGAGGGGTCCTGACTGTTGTAGTAATAGTATCCGCCGGTGCCGCACATGTTGAGTATCACGCTGAACAGTCCCAGCAGGAACTGGATGCCGATGAACCAGAGCAGAAAACGGAAGCAGCCGAACCCGCCTGAACGGCGATAGGTCTGTCGCCAGTAGGGGTACTGGTTGTACCGGCGGTACTGCTGATACTGCTGTTGCTGCCGGGCCTGCTGCTGGCGGTACTGCTGGTACTGCTGTTGCTGCTGTTGCTGGCGCGCCTGCTGCTGGGCCGCCGCGTACCAGCGCCAGAACTCCCCGAACGGGTCGGTCTGGCCGGTGCCGCCGGTCCCGGGGCGCGACGCCTGTCCGGCGCCATAGGTGTACGGACCGTAAACGGGCTGCGTGTCGCCGCTGCGGATACGGTCGTAGGCTTCGTTGATCTCGCTCATCCGCTGTGCGGCGGTGGCATCGCCCGGGTTCAGATCCGGGTGATACTTTTTGGCGAGTTCGCGATATGCTTTGGTGATCTCCTCTTCCGTGGCGTTGCGGGAAACGCCGAGGACCTCATAGGGATCTCTCATGCGGGGGAACACTCTTCCTTTCCGATTCGATAGATATTATCTGTCAAATTACTATTATAGTATGTTTCCTTCTTTAAGAAAAGTTAAAAATCCCGGTACAGGACCGGGATCTCTGGTGTTGCTATGAGGTTTTTTCATCAGACGCGGCCGTTGCCCCAGCTGATGACGTAGATGGTCACGTTCCGTCTGCCCCACTGCGTGCATTCCGCGTTGGAATCCATGTAGAGGTCGACGAGGGTGCCGGAGCCGTTCGAGACGAATCCGCCGGTATCGGCTGCGGTGCAGTACCCGTAGACCTTGCCGTCATCGGAGACGATGTACAGTTTGGAACCGTAGGGGATCTGCCGCGGGTTGACGGCGACGAGTCCCCGTCTGGCAGCGGCGCCGGACGCGGTCGTTCCGCCGCCCGTATAGGCGGTGGCGGGCCCGTGGAAGGTCTTGACATAACTGGTGGGAGGGCCGGCCGTGGAGTTCGATGCGTTGTACGTGTTCGAGCCGCGGGTGCCTTTGACGACGACCTTGTTGACGGCCTTTTTCTTGACGACTTCGCCGACCTTTTTGGAGGAGACGACTTCGCCGTCCACGACCTTGTCTTCAAAGGTGACGAGCATGACCCCGTTTTTCCCCTGGCGGGCGACGCGTTCCTTGCCGGCGGCAAGGACGCTCGAGGTCTTCTGGACCGTGTCGAACTTGATGGCTTTCTCGACTTCCCGCGTCTCATAGGAGACCCGCTTGACTTTGATGACGCTGCCGGGATGCAGGGTCTTGGACAGGGCGGGTTTCACCACATCGTAGTCCCCGAGAGTGATGTTCGCCCGCTTCAGGACATCCCGCACCGTACCGGTCGCGTAATCCACTTTCTTGTGCAGCCCGTCGACGACGAGCGTGATCTCGTAGCCGCGGAGTACGTTGATCTTCATGTTTTTCTTCAGGAGGGTGTCCGGATCGAGTTCCGGGGTGTCGGCGCCCTCCAGGACGATGCCCGCTTTTTCGAGGGCATCGGCAACGGTGCCGGCCGCTTCCACGGAAGCGACTTTCTTGCCGTCGTCATAGATCGTGACAGGGACCGCGCGATACACGATGATGGCGTTCCCGTGCTTGATGTCGGACCCTACACGGAAAGAAGAGGCATCTATTTTGTCGTTCGTCCCGACTTCTACGTCTGCCTGAGCGACGATGAGTTGGGGATTTCTGACCGAAGTCTTCACCGGGATGGCGTTTCCGTCCGCGAACACGTTGACGGTGTACGTCGTCGTCGCGTAACCGACCATCAGAGCGCAGCAGCAGGCCACCATGAGGATGACTGCGACCACACGGCTGGTGAGCGAGGCGAGGAACGTTCGGTCGCCGGAAGTACTCATCATAGATCTCCTTTCTCACTTCGCCCCGCAGTATAACCCACAAAGTGAAATAAAGTCAATTTTTTTCGCTGTTTATTTTTGTGCACTTTGCACAAAGTCTGTTTCGCATTTCCTGCCCTCCTCCACCTCATTAGGACATCAGGAATTAAATTTTGTAAAATCTTTGTGCAAAATCCAAAAAATTGTGGTCACCCCCTCGGGTGACCACAATTTAGACGGTATTTTTACTAAACAGTTGTAAGAAAAAATGTACAATAACGACAAAAAATGCGGGCTTTCGCTCATTTGGAAGACAGTTCCAGAGATCGGTCATAGGCGGCCTTCAGCGCCCGCTCGACGATGCCGTCCAGATCATCGTCCCACAGAGTCTTCACGCCCTCGATGGTCGTGCCACCGGGGCTGCAGACCGCGATCCGCAGATCCTCCAGCGATTTATCAGAGCGCTCCGACAGAGTAGCCGACCCGCGCGCGGTGGCTTTCGCCAGTGTGGCGGCCGTCTCGTAATCCAGCCCCAGCTTCTCGCCGGCCTTGGCCATGGCGTCGATATACATATAGATATAGGCGGGGCCGCAGCCGGAGATGGCCATGCCCACGTCGATCAGTTCTTCCCGTTCCAGCGGGACCAGCACGCCGGCCGCCGCAAAGTCCCTGCAGAAGGCCTCGAACACGTTGTCCGGGACGAGCTCGTTCCGGCAGATCAGCAGGACGCCGGCGCCGATGGAGACCGGCGTGTTCGGCATGATGCGGATGATGGGGAACGGGCCGCCGCAGAGGTCGGAGACCGTCTGCATGCTCGTGCCTGCGGCCATCGTGACGAGGGTGACGCCGTCGTTGGAGGCGAGTTCGTCCCCCAGCTGCGGCAGGATGTCCGGCAGGACCTGCGGTTTGACCGCCAAAACGACATACTCCGCCGTGGAGGCGATCGTCTCGTTGTCCGAGGGGACGATGCCGAGTTCCCCGCTCAGTGCGGAGACCTTCTCAGCCGACGGGTCTGAGACCGCGATGGTCTCCCCCGCCTGGTGTTTGGACAGCGCGCGGATGAGGGCGGAGCCCATGTTCCCGGCGCCGATGAATCCGTAGATCATACTCATGGTGGTTTGCTCCCGTCTGTTTGGTTATTCGCGGATCTCTCCGTCGCCGCGGATGATGTACTTCCAGGTGGTCAGTTCTTCGAGACCCATGGGGCCGCGGGCGTGGAGTTTCTGGGTGGAGATGCCCATCTCGCAGCCGAGACCGAACTCTCCCCCGTCCGTGAATCGCGTGGAGACGTTGACATAGACGGCCGCGCTGTCGACGCGACCCACGAACAGGTTCGCGTTCCGCTCCGAGCCGGTGACGATGGCGTCGCTGTGGCCGGTGGAGTGCTCCGCAATGTGGCGGA
Source organism: Clostridia bacterium (assembly GCA_017614275.1). Classification (GTDB taxonomy): domain Bacteria; phylum Bacillota; class Clostridia; order Oscillospirales; family Acutalibacteraceae; genus RUG420. The sequence goes on from JAGACE010000038.1 coordinate 8,849, forward strand.
TGGCCTCGTCGAGGCTGTCCACGACTTTGACGGACAGGATGTAGTCGTTGTATTCGGTGTCGAAGTCCTCCGGGCCGGCGGGCGTGCCGGGGATGATGGCGGCCGCCGCGGGGTCGAGACGAAGTTCGACGGGGACCAGGCCCTCTTTCTCGCGCTGATCGACCAGACGGTTTTTGATCATCGGCAGGAACTCGTTCGCCACGTCTGTGTGGACCAGCAGGACCTCTTCCGCGTTGCAGACGGAGGGGCGCTGTGTTTTGGCGTTGTTGACGATGCTGACAGCCTTTGGCAGATCGGCGCAGTTGTCCACATAGACATGGCAGATGCCGCTCCCGGTCTGGATGCAGGGCACCTTCGCGTTCTCGGTGACTCTGCGGATGAGGCCGGCTCCCCCGCGGGGGATCAGCAGATCGACCAGCCCGACGGCGGTCATGAGTTCGTTGGCGCTGTCGTGGGTCAGGTCGGAGACCAGGCCGACGGCGTCGGGATCGATGCCGCACTGGACCAGCGCCTCTTTCATGGCGTTGACCACGGCCAGGGACGAACGGTAGCTCTCCTTGCCGCCGCGCAGGACGCAGGCGTTGCCGCTCTTGAAAGCCAGCGCGAAGGCGTCGGAGGTGACGTTCGGACGGCTCTCATAGATGATGGCCACCACGCCGAGCGGCGCGCGCACCTGCCGGATCTGCATGCCGGCGGGGTGGTCGTACTCGCGCACGACGGTGCCGACGGGGTCCGGGAGGTCGATGAGGGCGCGGATGCCGTCCGCCATGCCCTTGACGCGGGACTCGTCCAGCTTCAGGCGGTCCAGCATGACGTCGGGGATGTTCCCGGTGGCGGCGGCGATGTCCTCGTCGTTGGCGGCGAGGATGTCGGTCGTATGAGCTTCCAGTTTATCGGCGATGAGCCCGAGGGCATCATTCTTTTGTTCCGTAGTCAGCGCGGCAACGGCTTTCGCCGCCGCCTGTGCTTTTTTACAGAGAAGGATGGTAGAACTGTCTGACATGATGCGTTCCTCCGTTCATTGGGCCAGGAATCGGGTCCCGGTATAGTCGCTGCCCTCTGCGATCGCGTAGATCGCCTCCGGGCGCTGTCCGTTGATGATGACGGTCTCCACGCCTGCCTCCGTGGCGATCTTCGCCGCGCTCAGCTTCGTGGACATGCCGCCGGTCCCCTGCTTCGTGCCGCTGCCGCCGCCGAGGTCCATGAGTTCCGGGGTGATGGCCGCCACTTCCCGGATCAGAGAAGCGTTCGGATCGACCCGGGGATCCGCGGTGTACAGCCCGTCGGTATCCGTCAGGATGATCAGCTGGTCCGCGCCGACGGTCTTGGCGACGATGGCGCCGAGGGTATCGTTGTCTCCGATCTGGATCTCTTCGACCGAGATCGTGTCGTTCTCGTTGATGATGGGGAGCGCGCCCATCGAAAGCAGACGGTGGATCGTGTTGCTGAAGTTCTGGTAACGGACTTCATTCTGCACATCGTCCCCGGTGATGAGGATCTGGGCGACGACGTGGTTGTATTCGCCGAACAGTTTGTCATAGATGTACATGAGTTCGCACTGTCCGATGGCGGCACAGGCCTGTTTGCCCGGGATGTCGTCCGGCTTGTCGGCCAGCGCCAGTTTCCCGACGCCCATACCGATGGCTCCGGAGGAGACCAGGATGACGTCGTGGCCCGCGTTTTTGAGGTCGGAAAGGACCCGGCAGAGGTCCGTGACCCGGCGGATGTTCAGGTTGCCTGTGGAGTGCGCCAGGGTCGTGGTCCCGACTTTGACTACGATTCGCAAAGAGTCCACCTCTTCCATTCGTTCGATATTGTCCCTTATTATAAGGCTCGCCCCTCTGACCTGTCAATCAGAGGGGCGGAACTGTTTCTTAACTTTTCAGGAACTCTGTTTCCAGAAATCCACCGGCTCGTAATCCTGGAGCTGGGCCAGGAAGCCGTATTCCTCCAGTTTGTTCTGGATGGCGTCCAGGATGAGTTCGTTCTCGGCGAGGACCGTGTGGTAATGGAATCCGGAGGTCAGGTTCAGCAGCGGGACCGAGTTGCCCGAGGAGACCGACTCCAGATAGCGTTCCACGTCCGCCCGGGAATTCAGGTTCAGGTCCACCCGTAACAGACCGTAGACCTTGTGGGAGACGAAGACGTCCTTGACTTTCCCGCCGAGATCCACCATCATGGTCAGCTCTTTCTCGATGCCGTCGTTGTCGTGGTGGACCTTGAAGACTCGGCTGGCTTTGTAGAGTTCCGGCAGCAAATAGCCGTTCATCGTGGAGACGATGTCGTGCCCCTCCGCCCGGAGGAGCGCGATGTCCTGCACGATGATCTGGCGGCTGACGCCGAACTGTTTGGCAAAGGAGTTCCCCGAAATGGGCTCCCCGGCCGTCTTCAGCGTCTCGAGGATCATCATCCTCCGCTCTGCGCCTTTCATAGCTTGTCCTCCTTAGACTGCGTGCAGGTTTTTCAGTGAAACGTCCAGGATGGGCGCGGAATGGGTGAGCGCGCCGCTAGAGATGAAGTCGACACCGAGGTCGACAAGGCGTGCGATGTTCTCCTTCGTCACGTTGCCGGAGACTTCGACCTTGGCCCTGCCGTCGATGAGCTCGATGGCTTTCTGCATATCCTCATGGCTCATGTTGTCGAGCATGATGATATCCGCGCCGGCTTCCACCGCGTCCCGGACCATGTCCAGATTCTCCGCCTCCAGTTCGATCTTGCAGACGAAGGACGCGTAGGCCTTGGCGGCCGCCACGGCCTCCTTGCCGCCGCCGGCGGCGCCGATGTGGTTGTCCTTCAGCATGACCGCGTCGGACAGATTGTAACGGTGGTTGTTGCCGCCGCCGCAGCGGACGGCGTATTTTTCAAAGATGCGGTTGTTCGGGGTGGTCTTGCGGGTGTCGAGGAGCTTCGTCTTCGAATCGCCCAGCAGAGCGGCCACTTCATGGGTGTAGGTGGCCACGCCGCTCATGCGCTGCAGATAGTTCAGCGCGGTCCGCTCGCCGTTGAGGATGACGCGGATGTCTCCGTAGACGCGGGCCATCAGCGTGCCCTTGGTCACGAGATCTCCGTCTTCCACATAGA
>JAGACE010000039.1 GCA_017614275.1 Clostridia bacterium
ACCTCCGGCCGGGCCGAGGGCAGGTCGATCTTGTTGATCACCGGGCGGATCTCCAGGGCGTGGTCCAGCGCCATGTATACGTTCGCCAGCGTCTGGGCCTCGATACCCTGGCTGGCATCCACCACCAGCACCGCGCCGTCACAGGCCGCCAGAGACCGCGATACCTCATAGTTAAAGTCCACGTGGCCGGGGGTGTCGATGAGGTTGAGGTCGTAGACCTCTCCGTCCTGCGCCTTGTATTCCAGTTTGACCGCGCGGGCCTTGATGGTGATGCCGCGTTCCCGCTCGATGTCCATGTTGTCCAGGAGCTGCTCCTCCATCTCCCGCTTGGAGACGGACTCGGTCAGCTCCAGCATGCGGTCGGCCAGGGTGGATTTCCCGTGGTCGATGTGGGCGATGATCGAGAAGTTGCGGATCCTGTTTCTGTAATCTGACATGCTTTCGTTCTACCTTCCGGGCGATTTATGCGTCAAACGCGGCGTACTGCTCGCGGATCCAGGCCTCGGCGGCGTCGATCCCCGCGTCGGAGTACTCGAAGTCCTTCCGGGTGACCCGGTCGGCTTCCAGCTCGACCTCGTAACAGTTGTCGGAATAGACCGCCGCGGCAAAGACCGGTCCGTCGTCCCGGTCCTTGTCCGGGAACACTTTGTAGCGGAACCGTCCCTGGCTGCCGGAATAGGTGTTGTTCTGCGACATATAGTCGAAACGGGGCAAAGCGATCAGGAAGGGATTGCTGCTCACTCCTGCTCCTCCTTCTTTTCTTCTTTGGGTTCTTCTTCTTCTTCTGCTTCGGCGACCGGCGTCTCTTCGTCGGACGCGGGCTCCTCCGGAGCCTCTTCCTCCTTGGCGGGCGTCAGGTTCTCGATCACGGCTTCCACGGCTCCCACCGCGCTCTCCACGGTCTCCTTCACGACCTCCACGGTCTTTTCGATCGCCTTTTCCGCCTGCTTGGTCAGACTTTCCTTCTCGTCGTCCATGTTGGCGTAGCGCTTGACCTTCTGCGTGGTGGTCTTGATGAACTCCTTCTCGCGGATGGTGACCTCGCGGATCCTCTTGTAGCTCGGGAACTGCGCGTTCACTTTCTTCACGATGTCGGAGATGTAGTCGTGTACTTCTTCCGGAGTGACCTCGTCCTTGCCGAGGGCCTCTTTGATGGCGTTGAGGTCGGGATAGATGCGGGCGTCGACGATGGTCTCGCCGTCCTCTTCCCGCTCGGTGCCGACGACCATGGACTCGAGGATGTATGGGCTGCTGTTGAGCGCGTCTTCGAGTTCTTCCGGATAGATGTTCTTGCCGTTTTTCGTGACGATGACGTTCTTCTTCCGTCCGGTCAGACGGATGTTGCCGTTCCCGTCGACGGTCCCCAGGTCTCCGGTGTGGAGCCAGCCGTCCTCGTCGAGGACTTCCCGGGTGGCCTCTTCGTTCTTGTAGTAACCCATCATGACGTTGGGGCCTTTGACCCAGAGTTCGCCGACGCCCTCGTCGTTGATGTTGGCCAGTTTCACCTCGACGCCGGGGATCGGCATGCCGACGGTGTCGAGGGTGGTGTGTCCGTCATAGTTGCAGGAGACCAGAGGCGCGCACTCTGTCAGGCCGTAGCCCAGATAGGACTTGACGCCGAAGGTCTCGAAGTTTTTGACGACGTCGGGGTTGATGGCGGCCGCGCCGATGATGAACAGGCGCAGCCGGCCGCCCAGGTTCTTCAGGACCAGGCTGAAGACCTTGCGGGACAGGTCGATCCCCAGTTTATCGCCGGTGAAGTTGACCAGCTTCCCGCCGTATTTGAACAGGATCTGGCCGGGCTTCGACTCGTCGAGGGTCTCGACGATCTTGTCGTGCATCTTCTCGACCAGCAGCGGGACCGTGAAGATGACCGTGGGTTTGACTTCCTGCATATCGCGCGTCAGGCGCAGAAGGCTCGTCGGGAACGCGTTGCAGCAGCCGTTGTAGATCGGCGCGAGGAACCCGAGGGAGCACTCGAAGGTGTGGTGCAGCGGCAGGACGGCGAACATCTGGTCGCCGGGGCCGATGTCCGCGATACTGCTGTTCGACATGACGACGAAGCAGATGTTCCGCTGGGACAGCATGACGCCCTTGGCCCGTCCGGAGGTGCCGGACGTGTAGATGAGAACGCCGAGCGCCTCGGGGTCGATCGGAGCCACCAGATAGTCCAGATAGGCCTGGTCCCGGGACTCTTTCAGGACGCGGCCCTCTTCGAAGACCGCCTCATAGGAGAGCATGTCCCCTTTCGGCGCCGGGTCGTCCATCACGATGATCTCGAGGTCCTCCGGCAGCTCGTCGAAATGGGCGCCGAGTTTCTTCACGATCTTTTTGTCGACGATGAACAGGCTGGACTCGGACTCCTCCAGGATGGTCTTCACGTCGTCGAACGGCAGTTCCTTGTCGACGGGGACGATGACGCCCAGGCCGCAGGTGACCGCGAAATAGGTGACGCACCACTTATAGGAGTTCGGGCCCATGAGGGCGATGTGCTTGCCGTGATATCCCTTCGCCCACAGAGCGGTGCCCAGCGAGCGGACGTCCTCCCGGAACTTCGTGTAGTTGACAGTCGTGTAGGAACCGTCTTTGTTCCTCAGCTTGAACGCGGGCTCGTTCGCATAGAGCGTGGCGCTCTGATCGAGCATATCGCGAAAATCGGAAATGTGGCGGACGCGGTAGAGACTGGATGAAGATTTCATGCACTTCGACCTCCCTTATTTAAGAATTATATGGATTCGCGGGGTCGGGATCGGTGGGATCCCAGCCGCGGTTCGCATTGCTGTCGCTCGTGTCGATCCGGACGGACGCCGGTTTGGCCAGCGGCTCTGCCTGTGTGGAACGGTAGACCCGGACCACGGTGCCGGCGGACAGGTTGTCATAGACCCACTTGACGTCCCGGACGCACATCCGGACACAGCCGGCAGAGGCGTTGTTCCCGAGCTTGTTGTACTCGTCATATTCCAGGTTCGACGGGTCCTGGGAATAATACGGGACCGAGTGGAACCAGTAATGTTCTTTGAACTTGCTGCAGTACTGTCCGTAGCTGCCGTCGATGAGGTACAGCCAGCGCTGTTTGGCCAGGATACTGTACTGGCCGGAGGGGGTCTCGTGCCCCGCTCTGCCGCAGGAGCAGGCCATCGCTTTGACGGGGACGTTGTAGTTGCCGTCCGCGCCCTTCTGATAGACGATGACCACGTTCTGCGCGGTGTTGACCGCCACACAGTAGCTGTGGCTCTTTTTATAGTCTTCCGAGACCTGGAACAGGCCTCCGCTGACGGTCGTGGCCTCCTGCGTGGTGCTCTGCACGTTCGAGGCGCCGACCGTGGTGATCTTCTCTTTCTCTGATGTCTTCTGCGCTTCCGTGGTCTTTTCGTTCGGAGACGTGGTGTTCTCCTTCTTGTCGTCCCGGTCGAGCAGGCTCTCCAGGAGGCCCTTCTTCTCTTCCGCGGCCGTGACAGACACGGTGTCAGCAGCCTTGTCCTTTTTGTGGCAGGCGCCGGCGGACAGGCCGATGGCCAGCAGAAGGACCAGGGCCGTGAGGACAGTCAGGAACCGTCGGGTCCGATTGCTCATGACGCATCGCCCTCCTTCTTTTCACGGTAACGCTCGCACATCAGCTTGGCTTCCTTGTAAATGTCGCCGCAGCCGAGCGTGAGGATGAGGTCGCCGGACACCGCGTGGTCCATGACATAGTCCACCACGTCGTTCCGGTCGGCGAACCAGACGCTGCCGGGGATCTTCTCCGCCAGCTGGGAGGTGTAGACGCCGAAGGTGTTCCGCTCCCGGGAGCCCATGATCTCTGTCATGACCGCGTGGTCCGGGATCTTCAGGGCCTCCGCGAACTCGTCCATCAGCATGGCCGTCCGAGAGTAGGTGAAGGGCTGGAACACGGCCCAGACCTCATGATAGCCCATGGCCATGACCGCTTCGAGGGTCACCCGCAGTTCGGTCGGATGGTGGGCGTAGTCGTCGGCCACGGTGATGCCGTCGAACTCGCCGAGCACCTCGAACCGCCGGCCCGCTCCCTTGAAGTGGGCGATGGTCTCCTCGATGTCCGCGGGCGCCACTCCGTTCCAGAGAGCCGCCGCGATGACGCCGAGGGCGTTGAGGACGTTGTGCTTCCCGGGGACGCCCAGGGCCACATGGCACAGACATTTTCCGGCGTGCATGACGTCGAATTCCGGGAACGCGCCCCGGTTATAGGTGATGTTTTCCGCATAATAGTCCCGCTCCGGAGAGAGGCCGAAGGTCAGGAACGTCTGATCGTCCCGGCGCTCCGCCCGCTCCACGGCTTTGCAGGTGTTCTCATCGTCCCCGTTGTAGATGACGAGGCTCGTGGTCATATCGAGGAAGGTCGTGTAGGACTGGATCATGTTGTCCATGGTCTTGAAGTATTCCATGTGATCGTCGTCCACGTTGAGCAGGATGGTGGTGTCCGGGGACAACGTGAGGAAATGGTCCTTGAACTCGCAGGCCTCCGCCACCATATAGGGCGATGAACCGGCGCGGCCGTGGCTGTCGATGAGGGGCAGCCGTCCGCCGACGACCAGCGTGGGATCCTTCCCCGCCTCCACCATGATCTGGGAGAGCATGGCGGTGGTGGTGGTCTTCCCGTGGGTGCCGCAGACGCAGATGCAGTCGTCGTACATCCGGGAGATGGCGCCGAAGAGGTCCGCCCGCTCATAGCACGGGATGCCGGAGGCCTTCGCGGCCACCAGTTCGGGGTTGTCGGGCAGGATCGCCACGGTATAGACGATGATATCCGGATCGCAGAGGGCGATGTTCTCCGCCTTCTGTCCGAGGATGATCTCCGCGCCGAGGCCGCGGAGTTTGTCGATGTTGTCTCCCGGGTTATTGTCCGACCCGGTCATATGATAGCCGTTCGCGAGCAGGATCTCGGCCAGCGGGGTCATGCCCGAGCCGCCGATCCCGATGAAGTGGACCCGCCTGGCAGTTTTCAAAACGTCGTCGATGGTCAAGGTGATTTCCTCCGTTAATTGCTAAAACTCCAGTTTTTAATTATACCAAACTTCTTTTTATAATAAAAGGGTGCATGTCCCATAAATGGAATAGGACTTGCCTTACAATTATGTTAAAATACACCTAGTGATTCGAACAGGGAGGCCGCTTATGTTACAGCTGGTCACCGGGCGCTCCGGCTCGGGAAAAACCGAATATGTCCGCGGACTTCTGGGCCGTCTGGCCGAGCAGGGCGAAGCGCCGCTTCTCCTCCTCGTGCCGGAACAGTATTCCTATGACACGGAACGGGCCATGCTCCGCCGATTCGGCAACCGGACGGCGCAGCGGGTCGAGGTCCTGAGCTTCACCCGCCTCGCGGACTACGTGTTCCGGGACATCGGCGGGAACGCCGGGGTCGTCGCCGACGAGGGCACCAAGCTCATCCTCATGCTCCGGGCCATGGACACGGTCTCAGAGAAACTGGACTACTATCAGAAAAACAGGACCGATGTGCGGCTCGCGAAAGAACTCCTGCAGATCTTCCGCGAAGTCCAGCAGTCCGGCGCGGCGCTGAGCCGGCTGGAAGAGGTCGCCGGAGAGGTCGACAGCCCGGTCCTCTCCCGCAAACTGCGGGAACTGTCCCTCATCTTCAATGTCTATGACGCCCTGTTCCGGAACCGGTATTCCGACGGGGAGCTGCAGCTGGAGAAGCTGTGCGCCGCTCTGGAGGAGCACCGTGTGCTGGAGGGCGCCGTCATCGCCGTCGACGGATTCAAGAGCTTCACGGGGCAGGAGTTCCGGCTCCTGGGGCTCCTGCTGTC
>JAGACE010000040.1 GCA_017614275.1 Clostridia bacterium
CCACATTTTGTGGTGCTTTTTTTCGTTTCAACTATAGAAGAAAAATTATTATATTATTATCAGGAAATTCCTTGACCCCCGTAAAAGGTTGTGGTAGTATTGCTATACCTCTTGCTGGAGGGTTCTTTTTTTGCGCGCATTTTTAATCGCGAAAACGGGGCCCTATAAGAGGGAGGCAGATGCTTCTGCCCTCCTTGGCAGAAGACAAAACACTAAGATCCATCACTGGAGGTGCCGACATGAGAGTACGTGTGACACTGGCCTGCTCTGAGTGCGGTCAGCGCAACTACAACACCATCAAGAACAAGAAGAACACACCCGACAAGCTGGAGATGAACAAGTACTGCAGATTCTGCAGAAAACACACGCTCCACAAAGAGACGAAGTAAGGAAGGCAGTTCAATGGCGAAGAATAAGAAGAAAGCTACTGCGCCGGAAAAGGCCGCAAAAGCTGCTGAAAAAGACGTTCCCGCCTATGCCCAGAAAAAGGACGTTGCCAAGAAGGACGCGAAGTCCGATCTGAACAAAAAGGGTCAGGTCAAGTTCTCCGTCCGGTTCAAGGACTTCTGGAAAGAGCTGTTCAAAGATCTCAAGAAGATCAACTGGTCCAAGCCGAAGGACACGATGAAGAATTTTGGCGTCGTCCTGCTGGTCATCCTTGTCATCGGGATCGGGGTCTGGATCTGCGACGCGATCTTCGTCCGCATCCGGGAACTCATTTACAACTATTCTCCGGCTGACGCGGAGACAGCCGTCATCCTTCTGAAGACGCAACTCATGTTGTTGTAACGGGGGAGGACAGTCACCATGGCAGCAATCACCAAATGGTATGTCGTCCATACCTATTCGGGCTACGAGAACAAAGTCCAGGACAACATCAAGACCGTCGTGGACAACCGCAACATGAACGATGAGATCCTCGACGTCCGCGTGCCGACCGAACTGGTCGTGGAAGTCAAGGAGAACGGCGAGACCAAAGAGGTCGAGCGCAAGATCTTCCCCGGTTATGTTCTCGTGAAAGTGGCCGTCCAGGCGGGCGACAACGAATACACCATGTCAGATGAGGCCTGGTACGTCATCCGCAACACCCGCGGTGTCACCGGGTTCGTCGGACCGGAGAGCAAGCCGGTCCCCCTCACTGAGAAGGAAGTCGAGACCATGGGCCTCGAGGCCGAAGAGGCGGAAGTCGCCACGTCGGTCGAGGTCAATTACAAGGTGGGCGACTTCGTCCGGATCACCGGCGGCAACCTCGCCGACTACTCCGGCGTGGTCCAGGAGATCGACACCGAGGCCGGTCGTGTCAAAGTCACGATCAGCATGTTCGGCAGAGAGACCTCCGCAGACCTTGCTCTGAATCAGGTGGAACTCGCCTGAGACAACGCGTAACAATCGGTAATAGGCAGGGCATCCTGCTTTTGTTACAGGGACTTTTCCAGGTCCCGTGGGAGGAATGGCCTCAGCCCATTCCGCCAATTACCACAATTTTTTGGAGGTGCAAAACGAATGGCACAAAAAGTAATCGGTTTCATCAAACTGCAGATCCCCGCGGGGAAGGCGACTCCGGCGCCGCCGGTCGGCCCTGCCCTCGGTCAGCATGGTGTCAACATCATGGCGTTCACGAAGGAATTCAACGAGCGCACCAAGAACGACATGGGTCTCATCATCCCGGTCGTCATCACAGTTTATGCAGACCACAGCTTCACGTTCATTACCAAGACCCCGCCCGCAGCGGTCCTCATCAAGAAGGCCTGCGGTATCGAGAAGGCGTCCGGTGAACCCAACAAGATGAAAGTCGCCACCATCACCATGGACCAGATCAAGCAGATCGCCGAGACGAAGATGCGTGACCTGAACGCAGCGAACATCGACTCTGCCTGCTCCATGATCGCGGGTACCGCCCGTTCGATGGGCGTCATCGTGGAAGACTGAGCGGGAGGTAACGGAATATGAAACACGGAAAGAAATATGTCGAGAGCAAGAAGCTCATCGACAAGACCAAGACTTATGAAGTAGACGAAGCGCTCAAGCTCGTTTGCGATACAGCGAAAGCCAAGTTCGACGAGACCGTCGAAGCACACATCCGTCTGGGCGTCGACTCCCGTCACGCTGACCAGCAGGTCCGCGGCGCGGTCGTCCTCCCGAACGGGACCGGCAAGCAGGTCCGTGTCGCCGTCTTTGCGAAGGGCGATATGGCCAAAGCCGCCGAAGAAGCAGGCGCCGAGATCGTCGGTGCGGAAGATCTGGCCGATCGCATCCAGAACGAAGGGTTCCTGGATTTCGACGTGGCCATCGCTGCTCCCAACATGATGGGCGTCGTCGGTAAACTCGGTCGTGTCCTCGGCCCCCGCGGTCTGATGCCTTCTCCGAAGGCCGGCACCGTCACCCCGGACGTCGGCAAAGCCGTCGTCGAAGCCAAGGCCGGTAAGATCGAGTACAGACTCGACAAGACCAACATCATCCACTGCCCCATCGGCAAGGCCTCCTTTGGCCCCGAGAAGCTCCAGGAGAACCTGGACACGCTGATGGAAGCTATCGTCAAGGCGAAGCCCGCAGCGGCCAAAGGTCAGTACCTCAAGTCCTGCGCTCTGGCTTCCACCATGGGCCCCGGCGTCAAGTTCAACCCGACCAAGTACGTGGCCCAGTAAGCATCCCGTTTTCGATGCTTGACACGGGGGAACCCCTGTGTTAGTATACCAATGCTGTTTCTTTACCTAAGACAGCAGGTGCGTTCCGAAAGGTTCGCGTAACAGGTTCGTCCAACCTGCCGAGGAAAGAGATTCAAAACGTGATTTCGCGCAATGCGTTTATGTTTTACGAATGCTCTTCCTTGGAAAAGGAAGAGCATTTATTTTGTATTTTGGAGGTGAAACGTAAATGGCAAGCGAAAGAGTACTCGAACAGAAGAGACAGGCCGTCTCGGAGCTGGCAGCGAAGCTGACCGATTCCGTCGCCGGCGTTCTCGTCGAATACAAGGGCATCAACGTCGCGGACGACACCACTCTGCGTCGCGAACTGCGTGAGGCCGGCATCGAATACACCGTCATCAAGAACTCCATCCTTCGCAGAGCTGCGGAAGAGGCGGGTCTTGACGGTCTGAAAGATGTCCTGACCGGCACCACCGCGCTCGCGATCTCCAAGGAGGATCACGTCGCCGCTGCCCGCATCCTGAAGAACTTCTCCAAAGGACATGATTTCTTCCAGATCAAGAGCGGTTATCTGAACGGCGAAGTCGTCGACCTGGCAACCGTCAACTCTCTGGCTGACCTGCCCACGTATGAAGTCCTTCTGGCCACCGTCTGCAACGCGTTCAACGCGCCGATCGCATCCTTCGCGCGCGTCATCCAGGCTGTTGTCGACAAGAAGGCCGAAGAGGGCGATGTACCGGCTGAGGCTCCTGCAGAGGAGGCTGCACCGGTCGAAGCTCCCGCCGAGGAAGCTGCTCCCGCTGAGGAAGCTGCTCCCGCCGAGGAAGCTCCTGCTGAGGAAGCTCCCGCTGAGGAAGCTGCTCCTGCAGAGGAAGAAGCTCCCGCCG
>JAGACE010000041.1 GCA_017614275.1 Clostridia bacterium
CATGGCGGTGCTCACCGGAGTCTATGTGATCTTGGGCGGCTACATGGCCACCGCCCTCAACGACTTCATCCAGGGCATCATCATGCTCATCGGCATCTGTGCCGTCATCGGGGCCGTCCTGAACGGCCAGGGCGGCTTCCTGAACGCGCTGAAAGAGATGTCCATCATCGACGCCTCCGACGTCGCGGTGCCCTCTCTGCAGGGCTCCACGGGCCTCCTGACCAGCTTCTTCGGCCCGGATCCGCTGGCGTTGCTCGGCGTCGTCATCCTGACGTCCCTCGGCACCTGGGGCCTGCCCCAGATGGTCCAGAAGTTCTATGCCATCAAAGATGAGAAATCCATCCAGACCGGTACGGTCATCTCCACCTTCTTCGCCTTCGTCGTCGCCGGCGGCTGCTATTTCCTCGGCGGTTTCGGCCGGCTGTTCGGCGGGGTAGAGGGTGTCATGAACCCCGACGGGACCATCGCGTTCGACGCCATCATCCCGTCCATGCTGTCCACGCTGCCGGATATCCTCATCGGTATCGTCATCGTGCTGGTGTTCTCCGCCTCCATGTCCACGCTGTCCTCTCTGGTCCTGACCTCCAGCTCCACCATGACGCTGGACTTCCTGAAGAAGACCGTGTGGAAAGACATGGACGACAAGAAACAGCTGCTCGTCATGCGCGTGCTCATCGCGGTGTTCATCCTGATCTCCGTGGCGCTGGCCTTCAACCCGCCGGCGTTCATCGCCCAGATGATGGGTGTGTCCTGGGGCGGCCTTGCAGGTGCGTTCCTGGCGCCGTTCATGTACGGCCTCTACTCGAAGAACGTCACCCGCCTCTCTGTGTGGGTCTCCTTCGCCTGGGGCGTCCTGTTCACCGTCATGAACATGTTCTTCCATTTCATCGCCTCTCCCATCAACGCGGGCGCGGTCACCATGATCATCGGCCTCATCCTGGTCCCGCTGGTGTCCCTCATCACCCCGAAGATGGACGCGAAGGAGATGGACGACCTGTTCGCCTGCTACGACGAGGAAGTCGTGGTCCACAAGAGCCACTCCCTGGCGGAGGGCACGGTCCGCTCCGTCAAGGCGGTCAAAGCCTCCGACAGCACTGCAGAATAACGATCGACCGCACCCTGCGGGGTGCGGTTTTTCTCTGTGAAAACGATTTGACTCTTTTCAAATGCGCTGAAATGGGGTAGGCTATTACAGAATCCAGATTACAGGAGACCATTATGAAACGAGTTTTGACCATCCAGGACATTTCCGGCGTCGGAAAATGCTCCCTGACCGAGGCCCTGCCCATCATCTCCGCGGCGGGCGTCGAATGCGCGGTCCTGCCGACCACGGTCCTGTCGACCCACACAGCCTTTGAAGGCTTCACGTTCCGGGACCTGACGGACGACATGCCGGGCATCGCGGCCCACTGGAAGGCGCTGGGCATGGAATTCTCCAGCATCTACACCGGCTACCTCGGCAGCATCCACCAGGTGGAACTGGTGGAGGATATCATCGGCACGTTCCGCCGTCCGGAGACCCGCGTGATCGTGGACCCGGCCATGGCGGACAACGGCAAGCTGTACGCCGGCTTCCTGCCGGAGTTCGTCGGGGCGATGAAAGGTCTGTGCGCCATCGCCGACGTCGTGGTGCCGAACATCACGGAGGCGTCCTTCCTGCTGGAACAGCCGTACCTCGCCGAAGGGTATGACAGGGCCTACATCGAAGGCCTCCTGAAGGGCCTGACGGACCTGGGGCCCCGGTACGCGGTCCTGACCGGCGTCTCTTACGCGCCGGATCAGCTGGGCGCGGCGGCTTATGACAGCGACACCGAAACGTTTTGTGAGTATTTCACGGCCCGGGAGACGAAGAACTTCCACGGGACCGGAGACCTCTTTGCTTCCGCTCTGGTGGGCGCTCTGGAAAACGACTTCACCATCGAGGAAGGCATCCGTGTGGCCTGCGAATACACGCTGGCCGCGCTGCGGGCCACCCTGAAGGACCCCGAAGGCCGCTGGTACGGCGTGAATTTCGAGGAGGCCCTGCCGACCTATCTGAGACTGCTCGGCAAGATCTGAAAACGAACACGAAGCTCTGTGGAAAAACAGAGCTTCTATTTTGATTATTTTGTGTTTGGAACTTTACAAAACCACAAGATATGTAGTAAACTAATAGGGTATTTTTTAGTAATCGGTTATGGAGACAGGAGACAGAAAAGCATGAAAAAGATCGGCTTCGACAACGAGAAATATCTGAAGCTGCAGTCCCAGCACATCAAGGAGCGCATCGGGAGCACCGGCGGCAAGCTGTACCTCGAATTCGGCGGGAAGATCTTCGACGACTATCATGCCATGCGGGTCCTGCCGGGCTTTGAGGCAGACAGTAAACTTCGGATGCTCGCACAGCTGAAAGACGACGCGGAAGTCGTCATGGTCATCAACGCGGGCGACATCGAAAAGAACAAGAAGCGGGGAGACCTGGGCATCACCTACGATATGGACGCCCTGCGTCTCATCGACGCCTACCGGTCCTACGGCCTGAACGTC
>JAGACE010000042.1 GCA_017614275.1 Clostridia bacterium
AGCTGTAAGGTCTCAAAGTTGTAGTTGCTCATGGGGTTCTCCTTTCGGGTCTTCTTGTTGTTGAGTGCATTATAACCCTATTTGCCTACCGTGTCAATAGGTTTTATGGAAGTTTTTTCCTTGTTTTGGCGAATCACCCTGCGGTATAATAGGTAAAAAGATCATGAAAGGCGGGATCGTAATGATCTCCACGAAAGGGCGCTACGCGCTGCGGGTGCTCATCGACCTCGCGGAACACCGCGGGGAAAAGCCTGTCCCGCTGAAGGACGTGGCGGATCGCCAGGAGATCTCCAAGAAATATCTGGAGATCATCGTCAAGGAACTGGTGGCCGGCGGCTTCGTCTCCGGCGTCTCCGGCAAGGGCGGCGGCTACCGCCTGACCCGGGATCCGCTGGACTACACGGTCGGCGAGATCCTCGAGACGATGGAGGGCTCTCTGAGCGTCGTCTCCTGTCTCGGGGCGGACCCGGTCGACTGCCCGCGCAAAGCCATCTGCAAGACCCTCCCCATGTGGAAGGAGTTCGATCAGATGGTCCACGATTTCTTCTACAGCCGCACGCTGGAAGACCTGGTCGAACAGAACACCGGCCTCGCGGGGGATTATTATGTCATCTGAGAAAGAATATTACATCGAAGACGACGGCGTCCGGCTCCATCTGAAGCTGGAACTGCCGGACGGCTTTTCCGAAGGAGACGCCTGTCCCCTCTGCATCGTGGTCCACGGCCTCACCGGGAACATGGAGCAGCCGCAGATCGTCGCCGCCTCCCGGGCGATGAACGACTGCGGGCTCGCCACCCTGCGCGTGGAACTCTACGGCCACGGGCTGAGCGGCGGGGACTTCGAGTTCCACGACGTGGACAAGTGGCTCCACAACCTGAACACCATCACCGATCACGCGAAGTCTCTCGACTTCGTTTCGGACCTCTGCCTCTGCGGCCATTCGCAGGGCGGTCTGGCCATCCTGCTCCTGGCCGGGGAACGGCCGGAGGACTTCAGGTCCATCCTGCCCCTGTCCCCCGCTCTGAACATCCCGGACGGGGCGAAGCACGGATCGCCGGGCGCCATGTCCGCCGTCCCCTTCGACCCGGAAGACCCGCCGGCGAAGGTCTTTTTCCACGACCTGCCGATTGACGGCAACTTCCTGCGGGTCGCTGCGAAGCTGGAGCCCGAGGCCGCCGCGCACACCTTCCCGGGCCCGGTCCTGCTGGTCCACGGCACCGCGGACACCACCGTGCCCATGCACTACTCCGTGGACATCGCGAAGGAGTACGCGGACGCCACCCTGGTCCTCGTCGACGGGGACACCCACTGCTATGACTACCACCTGGACAAGGTCGTGGAGGCCATCCGGGACTTTCTGTCATAAAAAAGAAGTATACGAACCCGCCCGCATGTTTTACAATAGGGTAAGAAGAGAGAAAAAGGAGGTGCCCGGATGAGCATCGATATCGGCATCATCGAGACCCCGACCGTGCGTCAGATGTTCATGGAGCGCATCACCGGGATGATCGTCAGCGGAGAGCTGAAGCCCGGAGACAAACTCCCCTCGGAGCGCGAGATGGCCGCCCAGGCCAAGATCTCCAAGTCCGCCGTGCACTTCGCCATGGTGGAACTGGAGCGCATGGGCTTCGTCAAGACCATCCTGCGCCAGGGCACCTATGTCCAGGACTTCACGCTGCACGGCACCGCGGAGACCCTGAACCTGCTGACCAGCACCAAGAACTTCCACTACACGCCGGAACACGTCCGGGACATCATCGAGATGCGGGACGCCATCGAGTCCGCCGCGCTGGAGCGCTTGGCGGACAACCTGACGGACGAGGCCGTCGAGGCCTTCCGGGCAGACATCGAGCTGTCCAGGAGCATCCTGGCGGAGGGGCTTCCCGGAAGCGATGTATCGCCCGCCGAAGACGCCGCCGGCGCCGAGTTCACCGGCAAGGACAAGTATCCGAACCTGGACGTCGTGAAGCTGGCCCGCTCCTTCTTCCACTTCCACCACGACCTGTGCGTCTACTCCGGCAACTTCGTGCTGCCCCTCCTGTTCAACACGTTCAAGGATTCCACGTCCTACTTCTGGGAGCAGCCCATCCGCGAACTCGGCCCGGACCGGTGCATCGAGTTCATGGAAGCCATGCTGGAGGCCGTCCTCACCGGGGACGCCAGGCGCTCCAAGGCCTATCTCCACGGGCAGCTGGAGATGTACAAGGACCTCATCGGCGGACACAGCACATTCTGACGGATCACAAAAGGACCCTCATGCGGGGTCCTTTTTTGTTTTCGGATTCTTTACTTCACTTTATTAATATGCTACCATATTAAACGTCATAAAAAGTTTCGACAAGAAAGGAATTGGAGGAATCTACGTTATGAAAAAGATCATCTCTGCACTCCTCGCACTCACACTCGCGCTGCTTCTGGCCGCCTGCGGCGGAAAAACCGACAGCACGGATGCCGCCTATGTCTTCCTGGACGAGAAACTGGGCGTCGAGTCCTACGCCATCGGCTTCCGCCAGGGCGATGAGGACCTCGCGAAAACCGTCAGCGGCGCTGTCATGGCCCTGGTCCTCGACGGCACCTACGACAAGATCGGCGACAAATATCCCGACATCAAAGATTATCTCTGCCTGACCGCGGACGATGTCGACAAATCCGCCATCCCCGAGAAGGGTTCGGGAGACGCCAGCTACACCTTCAAGCACGGCTTCGACCTCGACTATCCGCCCTACTCCTACCTGAAGGATGACGGCTCCGTCGGCGGCTTCGACGTCGAACTGGCCAAGGCCGTCTGCGAGTACATGGGCTGGAAATACGAAGCGGTCCCCTTCAACTGGGAAGCCAAGGACATGGAACTCAACGCCAAGAGCTGCGACTGCATCTGGTCCGG
>JAGACE010000043.1 GCA_017614275.1 Clostridia bacterium
AAGTCGTCGGCGGAGGCATGCCCCTCGCCGCGTACGGCGGGCAGACGAGCCTCATGGAGCAGATCGCCCCCTGCGGCCCCGTCTACCAGGCGGGCACCCTGTCCGGCAACCCCGTTGCCACCGCGGCCGGTCTCGCCCAGCTGACGGTCCTCAGGGAGCACCCGGAGATCTACCGGAACCTCGAGGAAAAAGCAAAGTTCCTGGAAGACGCCTTCGTCTCACAGGGCCGGACCGTGAACCGCGCCGGGTCTCTGCTGTCGGCGTTCTTCACCGACCGTCCCGTCGAGAACTACGACGACGCGCTGACCTGCGACACCGACCGTTTCGCGAGCTATTTCCGGCACATGCTGGACGGCGGCGTCTATCTTGCCCCGAGCCAGTTCGAAGCCGTCTTCGTGTCCGCGGCCCACACGGACGAGGACCTGCGGAAAACGGCGGAGGCCATCCGCTCGTTTGCGGGCTGAGACAAAACAGAAGAAAAAAAGAGCTGTGCTCCGAGTGTTCGAAGCACAGCTTTTTGTTGTTCAGAAACGGTCAGCCGTCCGTGTCCTCCTGGGTGAACTTTGCGGTCAGGAAGACCATGGCGCCCGCCAGCATCGTGAAGAAGCTGGACAGAAAGCCCTTCTTCAGGACCGCGCCGCTGTAGGCAGCCATGAAGGCGGCCAGGCCGGCGGCAAAGCTCATGGTGACAAGGGTCTGGCCCTTCTGCTCTTTGGTCTGTTTTGCCATGACTGGTTCCTCCAATACTGAGATAAAGTCCGGTCTGCACTCTGAGAGTAATCCCGCGGACTAAAAATTACCTAAACGCGCCGGGACGGCGTTGTACAGCAGTTCTTCGCAGGCCGGTACGCCGTGTTCCCCGCCCGGCACGATGTGCAGGGTCAGGTTCTCCTTTTGGAACGGCTTCGGGCGATCCGCCTCCTGCGGGTCGTATTTCCACATCTCGAAGATCTGCGGGATCTGCTGCAGGAGCGTCGGGTCTTTGTCCCCCGCGCCGCAGTAGAAGAAATAGTCCTCCGGCGCCAGATGGAAGACCGTCGCGGCCGACGCCAGCATCTCCGCCGTGTCCGCCGCCTGTTTGGCGCCGCCGAACCGGCCGAGCGCCCAGCAGTCGCAGGCGAGCGGCGCGTACCATTTGCACAGATCGCCGCAGAGCAGGAAGATCTGCCAGGCGGTCACAGCACCCATGGAATACCCCGCGAACGCGCGGTGCTCCCGGGAGGCCCGGAGACCCTTCGCGTCCGTGGTCTCCGCGAACGTGTGATAACGGGACTCCACCGCCGGGACGAGGTCCCGTCGGAACTCC
The DNA here is from genome assembly GCA_017614275.1 of Clostridia bacterium. Classification (GTDB taxonomy): domain Bacteria; phylum Bacillota; class Clostridia; order Oscillospirales; family Acutalibacteraceae; genus RUG420. Next base: position 1,307 of record JAGACE010000043.1, read on the forward strand.
TGATGGAACTGCAGGATCTGGTCGAACGAGGTCTGAAAGTCCCGGATGGCGTTCTCATAGTCCCAGGTGACCGCCACGGCGATAAACGGGCGGACCTTTTTTTCGTAGATCAGCCAGTCGAAAATGTTGCCGATGGCGCCGTCGTCCCCCTCGAACATGGAGTTGGCGTTGCACAGGAAGCCGTGCATGAAGTAAAGGATCGGGTACTGGGTGTCCGTGTCGCCCGGGTCGTAGCCGAACGGCGTGTAGACATAACAGGGCTTCAGCAGCGGCCGTCCGTCGCCGGCGTAATAAGTGGTGCCGTAGAGGAGTTCCTCCACCTCTCCGAGCTCCGGGCAGTCCGGGCTCCGATAGTGTTCCGGGAACGGTGTGGTCGGTGTGCTGAAATCATCACGTGTCATGCGATCGCCTCTTGAAAAAACAGCCGGGCAGGTCTCCCCGCCCGGCAGCAATACGATGGGTTACGCTTTGTTGGTGGAACCGAAGACGTCGATTTTGTACTTGACCATCTCGACGCAGGCGGCAGTTCCGGGAGCCAGGAGTTTGCGCGGGTCGAAGCCCTTGCCTTCCTTGTCCTTGCCGGCCTCGATGTACTCTCTGGTCTTCGCGGCGAACGCCAGCTGGAGTTCCGTGTTGACGTTGATCTTGGAGATGCCCTTGCCGACCGCTTCCTTGACCATTGCGTCGGGGATGCCCGAACCGCCGTGGAGCACGAGGGGAAGATCCGGACCGACTTTGTCGATGATGGCGTCCAGAACGTCGAAGCGAAGTCCCGGCCAGCCTTCCGGATATACGCCGTGGATGTTGCCGATGCCGCAGGCGAGCATGTCTACGCCGCAGTCCGCGATGGCTTTGCACTCTTCGGGATCCGCGCATTCGCCCATGCCGACGATGCCGTCTTCCTCGCCGCCGATGGCGCCGACTTCCGCTTCCAGGGAGATGCCTCTCTCCTTGCAGATGGCGGCCAGTTCCTTCGTCTTTTCGAGGTTCTCATCGAACGGCAGCGCAGAGCCGTCGAACATGATGGATGAATAGCCGGCCTCGATGCAGGCTTTGGCCGCTTCATAGTTGCCGTGGTCCAGATGGAGCGCGATGGGGACCGTGATGCCCATGAAGTCGATGAGGTCGTTGACAAGATCGACACAGAGCTTGTACCCGCCCATGTACTTGGCAGCGCCCATGGAAGTCTGGACGATGATGGGAGCATTGGCTTCCTGCGCGCCCTTCAGGACGGCCTGAGTCCACTCGAGGTTGTTGATGTTGAACGCGCCGATGCCGTAGCCGCCTTTCCGTGCGGCAAGGACCATGTCTCTAGCAGAAACTGTCATAGTATCCTCCTTTATTCTCGTTGCCGGTGTCCCCGGGCAACCATTGTATATCTTTGCAATACAATCATCTCACAGAACGGGGCGAAAAGCAAGTTGAAAACCCCCGGATCTCCGGGGGTCTTTTTCAGTCTTTTATGCGCTCCTCCAGCTGGGCGATGTTCTGCCGGCTGTAGGCAAACAGCATGAAGCTCGTGATGAACAGGGCAAAGCCGATGATCGGGACGAGCGGGTTCGGGATGACCGCGAACAGATAGATGAGGATGGCGGCGAGGAACAGGACCGTTGTGACGATGGTCAGGATGAGGAAGATCTTCCGCTTCCGGTACTCATTCTGCAGTTCCGCCTTCAGCTCGTCGACGGTCTTTTCCTCGAGGTCTCGGTTCAGAGTGGACATGGTTACTCTCCTTTTAGAACAAAAAGTACACCGCCGTGGCGATGTACTTTTGGTTTCATTCAAACGGACTTAGTCCTGATTTCTGTGGCGGATGCCTCTGAGCAGAAGCACGGCGCCGACAAGGGCCTCACCGATGAGGACCGCGATCGGGGCGTTGAGCTTCAGTTTGGATTCCTTGGACACTCTGGTATCAGAGGGAGAAAGGACGTGGTGAGCACCGTTGTTGGAGTCCACATAGTTGAGGACTTTTTCGCCTTCCGCAGTCAGATCGGCGTTGAATTCCGGAGCCTTGAAGTTCGGGTCGTACTCTTTCAGGCTGAAGTTGTAGGACTCGACGTTGCCGGCCTTGTCATACAGGTCGAAGCCCTTGAGGGCGCCCCAGGCAAGGACGGGGATATCGAAGACAGGGAGCTTGCCCTTGATGCCGTCGACGTTGACCCACTTGGTCGGAAGGATCTCTTTGCCGTTGAAGATGATCTTCTCGAGGTCGGGGTTGTTGAAGGTCATGCGGGCATAGGATTTGCCGTCTTTGACGAACAGTTTCGCCGGAGCAGCCAGTTTCCAGGCGCCGCCGGAGAGGTCGTAATCGATGTCGAACTCGCCGTCCGGGAGGTCGATGTCGATCGCTTTGATCTTCGCGCTCAGCTCGTTGGCTTTGGCTTTGGCGGAATCGATGAGGCTGACGTCGTCATCGTCCACGTCCACGACGAGGGTGACTTCCTCTTCGTTGGAAACGTCGACGTCGACGTCTTCCTCGTCATCGACGACCACGTCGTACTCGGGTTCATCTTTGGTCGCTTTGAAGCTCTCGTCATAGGTCTTCGCGGATTTGCCGGCCGGTGCGCCTTCATCGGCGAACGCGGTCATCGGGACGACCAGTGCGACGATCATTGCCAGGGCCGTGAGGATGGCAGCGATTGATTTTCTCATAACTCTCTATCTCCTTCGATCGTGATTTTAGCGGGAAGTGCCCACAATTGGGTTCACTTCCAGAGAACTTTACATATATAGTATACATACGTCAGGAGGAAAGTCAATCGGTTTTTGAGCGTTGAGAACAGTTTGTTACTTTTAAATAAAACATTTGTTCGAAAAACGATTGTGTTTCACGCGCCGGCTTGCTACAATAAAACTGTTACAACCTATAAAAGAAGCAAAGGAGGGATCCCATGGTCGATCTGCTGGAAGGGCTGAACGAGGCGCAGAGAGAAGCCGTCACCACCACGGAGGGCTACGTCCGCGTCATCGCGGGGGCCGGTTCCGGGAAGACCCGCGCCCTCACCCACCGGTTCGCTTACCTGGTCAACGAGATCGGCATCCTGCCGGGAAACATCCTGTGCGTCACTTTCACGAACAAAGCCGCGAATGAGATGCGCCAGCGCATCCACCAGCTGACCGGAGACAACGACACCGGGTACATCAACACGTTCCACGGGTTCTGCGTCTCCGTGCTGCAGGAAGACAGCCACGCGGTCAGCTATCCGAAAAACTTCCTGGTGCTGGACAACTCGGACATCGACGCCATGCTGGAGATCATCTACGAGGAACGGGGCCTGACGCTCCGGGACATGACCTTCGGGGACGCCCGGGACATGATCGAGATGCAGAAACTGTTCCGCAAGCCCGAGTATTACAAGGACCTCATCCGCATGAGCCTGGACGAGCTCTGTGAGAAGTATCAGACAGCCGAGAAGAAGGACGACATCATCTTCTACGGCTATCTGCACCAGCAGAAGAAGTGTTTCGGCCTGGACTACAACGATCTGCTGCTGTTCACGCTGTACATCTTCTCCATCGAGCCGGACATCAGACAGAAGTGGCAGGAGCGGCTCGCCTACATCATGATCGACGAGTTCCAGGACATCGACCGGCCCCAGTACCTGCTGATGAAGGTACTGGCGGGGTACCACAACAACCTGTTCGTCGTCGGGGACCCGGACCAGACCATCTACTCCTGGCGGGGCGCCGACCACCGGTACCTCATGCAGTTCGACACGGAGTTCCCGGACGTGAAGACCATCTACATGATGCAGAACTACCGCTCCACGCCGACCATCCTGGAGGCAGCGAACGCACTCATCGACAAAAACGTCAGCCGCATCAAAAAAGAACTGATCCCGGAGCTGCCGGAGGGCACCCCGGTCCTCTGCCACATGGCGCCCAACGCCGATCACGAGGCGAAGTGGATCGCTCAGCGCATCCGGGCCCTGCACGAGGACGGCTGGAACTACAAAGACATCACGGTCCTCTACC
>JAGACE010000005.1 GCA_017614275.1 Clostridia bacterium
GCCTCAGACCGACCTGCCCGTCATCACCTGCGAAGCGGGCGACATCAACGCTCCGGTCAAGGGCAACGCCGTCCCCTACACCGAGATCCCCGACCCGACCTTCGCGTCCGGCATCCTCGGCACCGGCGTCGGCATCAACCCTGTCGGCGGCTCTGTGTTCGCGCCCTATGACGGAACGATCTCTTCCGTTGCGGACTCCAAGCACGCCATCGGCATCACCGGTGCCGGCGAGATGGAGCTCCTCATCCACGTCGGCGTCGACACCGTCGAGATGAACGGCGACGGGTTCGAGTGCCTCGTGAAGACCGGCGATGAAGTCAAAGCCGGCCAGCTGCTCATGAAGTTCGACCGCGAGAAGATCGCCGCGGCAGGCAAGCCCGACATGGTCGTCGTGCTCCTGACCAACGCGGACGATTACGATTCCGTCGAGATCCATCCGGACGCCGAGCAGGAGGGCGAAGCTGTCGCCGCCGCTGCCGAAGCGCCCGCCATGGCGTAACAACAGAAAACCGTCCCGCCCGCGGCGCGGGCGGGACTCGAATGAAACCAACCACAGGAGGTTTTCCCATGAAAGAATTCACTTATACCATCACCGATCCCATCGGCATCCACGCCCGTCCCGCCGGCATGCTGGCGCAGCTTGCCAAATCCTTCGCGGACACCGCGGTCACCTTCACCAAGGGCGATCAGACCGTCAAAGCCACCCAGCTCATGAAGCTGATGAACCTCGGCGTCAAAGCCGGTGACGACGTCACCATCGGCGTCGAAGGCGGCGACGAAGACGCTGCTCTTGCCGCGCTGGAAGCCTTCATGAAAGAGAACCTGTAAATCGCCCCGATGCCACAAGGAGGCAATCTATGATCTTAGTACAGGGGAACGGTGTTTCCAAGGGGATCGCGGAAGGCCCGCTCTATTTCCTGCAGAAACCCGACACCGAAATCGTGAAACTCACCGGACAGGATGTGGAAGCTGAGAAGGCGCGCATCGCCGAAGCCAAGGAGAAATCCGCGGCGCAGCTGCTGCAACTGGCGGAAAAGTGCCGCGAAGAGGCCGGCGACGACGCCGCGTTCGTCTTCGAGACCCACGCCATGTTCCTGGACGATGACGACTATGTCGAAGGCATCAACGACTGTCTCGAGTCCGAGCAGTGCAACGCCGAGTACGCCGTGCGCACCTCCGGCGACGCCTTCGCCGCGATGTTCGCCGCCATGGACGACGCCTATATGTCCGCCCGTGCCGCCGACATCAAAGACATCACGCAGAGGCTCCTCAACAACCTGATGGGCGTTGTGGAGGGCGGCATCGACTCCGACGTCCCCGTCATCCTCTGCGCGGACGACCTCGCCCCCTCCGAGACCCTGCAGCTCGACAAGTCCAAGATCCTGGGCTTCGCGCTGCGCGGAGGGTCGGGCACGTCCCACACCGCCATCCTGGCCCGCACCATGGGCATCCCCGCCATCTGCGGCCTGGGCGATGCGCTGACCGAGGATTACAACGGCCGGAACGGCTGGATCGACGCCGAGACCGGCGAGATCGTGCTGGATCCGGACGAGCTGACCCTCAAGGGCCTGCAGCTCAAGGCGCAGAAACAGAAAGAACTCAAGGAACTCATGCAGACCATGATCGGCCAGGAAGACGTCACTCTTGACGGCCGGAAGATCAAGCTGTACTGCAACATCGGGTCCCCCGAGGACGTCGCCGCCGTCAAGACCAACGACGGCCAGGGCATCGGCCTCTTCCGTTCCGAGTTCCTGTACCTTGCCACCGACGACTATCCGACCGAAGACGCCCAGTTCGAGGCCTACAAGGCCGTGGCAGAGGCGATGGACGGAAAGCGCGTCATCATCCGGACGCTGGACATCGGCGCCGACAAACAGGTCGACTACTTCGAGATGAAACCCGAAGAGAACCCGGCCCTCGGCGTCCGCGCCATCCGCATCTGCCTCAACCGGCCCGAGGTGTTCCGCACCCAGCTGCGCGCCCTCTACCGCGCTTCCGCCTACGGCAAAGTGGCCATCATGTTCCCGATGATCACCTCCGTGTGGGAAGTCAAAGAGTGCAAGCGCGCCTGCCAGGCCGTCATGAAGGAACTCGATGCCGAAGGCATCCCCTACAATCCGGACACCGAGCTCGGCATCATGATCGAGACCCCGGCCTCGGTCTTCATGGCCCGAGACCTCGCGAAGGAAGTCGACTTCTTCTCCGTCGGCACGAACGACCTCACCCAGTACACGCTGGCGTGCGACCGTCAGGCCAACGACCTCGGCAAGTTCTTCGACCCGCACCACCCCGCCGTCCTCCGCGCTCTGAAGCAGGCCGCCGACGCGGCCCATGCCGAAGGCATCTGGATCGGCATCTGCGGCGAACTCGGAGCGGACACCGAGCTGCTCCCGACCTTCCTTGCCATCGGCATCGACGAACTGTCGGTCTCCCCGGCCTCCGTCCTGCCGCTGCGCGCCGAGATCCGCAAGGCGAACACCGCCACCTGCACCCTCGACGCCCTGGAAGGCGAATTCGCGAACTGATCCCAAGCAAAAAAGACCTGCTCGTCTCGAGCAGGTCTTTTCTTTGTCTGTTTCACTTGCGGTTCTGCCGCCAGCTGAGGCCGAGCAAGCCGAAGGTCGTGCCCAGGCAGAGCATTTTGCAGTTGGTACAGGTGGACGCGAAGCGAGCCATCCCTTTGGAAACGGTCATGGTCTCCAGCATCTTTTTGGTGCCGTAATTCTCCCCGTAGTCAAAGCACAGCACAAGGAGCGGAACGACGAGCTTCCGGTCCGCCTTCCCGTTCAGGCGGGTCAGGAGCAGGACAAAGAAGCTCGTGTAGACCAGAGGATAAAGATTGTCCATCGTCAGGTAGGTGCCCCGGTACAGCGTCCGCCCCTCTTCGCTCAGCGCGTCGAGGAAGCCCTGCATATAGTCGCGGTTATTGCCGAACTTCGAGTCAAACGGCGTGTTGCCGTCCGCTTCCCTTTGGATCTTCGCGAGCAGTGCAAACGTCTCCACACATTCAAAGACGCCCGTCAGAGCGGCGCTGGCATACGCCCCCATCTTCCCGGCGTCGCTCAGGGCGAAGGTTTCAAACCGTTTCATGGCGATCTCCTCTCCGATTCTTTTTTACGATGGTTCCGGTTTCAGTGTACCACGGGGAACCGCCGAACTCAAATGCCTGCGTTTCGTTTCGACAAGTCGTCCTTGTCATTTCGCACAACCGCGCCTGTTTCATTTTGTTTACTTTGCTCGTTTCATTCTATTTATCAATGTCGTAAAATTGTTATAAGGGCGAGAAAATCGGCCGAAAAAGTGAACGAAAAACACGGGACCCAACGGCTTTGACTGAGCCGTTCAAAAAAACAGAGAGGATGAGACGACCACTATGGGACACTTTAACAAGTACAGTGAGACCAAAAACAGATGGATGCTCACCGGAGAGTTCGCCAAACAGGGCTACGACTGGTGGTGGCATTCGCTGACCGCGATCGATGAAGAGACCGGCGCCGAGAAGCCGTTCTTCTTCGAGTACTTCACCTGCAGCCCGAAGCGCGGCGGCAAAGAGCCCGTCTTCGGTCAGCTGCCGGAGAACAAGAAAAAGGGCAAGAAACCGTCTTACCTCATGGTCAAGGGCGGCATGTGGGGCGCACCCGACAAAATGCAGCTCCACCGCTTCTTCGGCTGGAAAGACGTCAAGATCACGAAGAAGGCCCCCTTCTTTGTCGAGGCGGATGACTGCTACTGCGATGAGCACCACATGAAGGGCTCCATCCACATCGATCCCGCAGACGCCAAGGCCCATCCCGAGTGGATGTGCGACGGCGGCGACCTCGAGTGGGATATCGAGATCGACCCGCAGATCGCCTGGAACGTCGGCTGGGGCACCTCCCCCTTCTTCCTGGCCACGAAAGCCTATGACATGTACTGGCACGCCAACGGCGTCAAGTGCTACTACAAAGGCTGGATCAAAGCCAACGGCAAGAAGTACAAAGTCGAACCCGAGACCTGCTACGGCTACGAAGACAAGAACTGGGGCCGCGACTTCACGACTCCGTGGGTCTGGCTGTCCTCGAACAACCTGACCTCCAACATCACCGGCAAGAAGCTGGAGAACTCCGTCTTCGAGATCGGCGGCGGACGCCCGGTCGTGTACCACATCCCGCTGCCCAGACAGCTGCTCGGCTGCTTCTACTATGAAGGCGAAGAGTACGAGTTCAACTTCTCCAAGTTCTGGGAACTGTCCACCACGAAGTTCTCCTTCGACGAGGACGACAAGGAAGTCCACTGGCATGTCAAGCAGAGCACGAAGAAGGGCATCCTCATCACCGAGCTCCACTGCAAGAAGGAAGACATGCTGCTCGTCAACTATGAGTCCCCGGACGGCGAGAAACGCTTCGGCACGCTGTGGAACGGCGGCAACGGCTACGGCGACCTGAAGCTCTACAAGAGACGCTTCTGGTTCTTCAAGAAGCTGGTCGACGACGTCCACGCCACCAACATCGGCTGCGAATACGGCGAATACGATTACTAAGCAAGCTTTTTGAGAAAGAACGTTTCTTCTTTCGAAACAACTCCGATACAGAGCAAGGGACCTGTCGGTTCGTGGGATACCACGACCCGGCGGGCTCTTGCTTTTTGCAAGCGCTCTGCGGTATCATACTGTCAGAAGTTTCTTATTATAAATAGAAAGAAGGACGACCATGCCGAAGAGAGAAGACTACATTTCCTGGGATGAATACTTCATGGGCATCGCCCTGCTGTCGGCGATGCGCTCCAAGGACCCCAACACCCAGGTGGGCGCATGCATCGTCAACGACAACAACAAGATCATGTCCGTCGGCTACAACGGCCTGCCCCTCGGGTGCGACGACGACGACTTCCCCTGGGCCCGCGAAGGCGCTCCGCTCGACACGAAGTACCCGTTCGTCTGCCACGCGGAACTCAACGCCATCCTAAACCACGCCGGGGGCAACCTCAGCGGCTGCAAGATCTACGTGGCGCTGTTCCCCTGCAACGAGTGCGCGAAGGCCATCATCCAGTGCGGCATCAAAGAGGTCGTCTACCTGTCCGACAAGTACGCGGACACCGAGATGAACCTCGCCTCCAAGCGCATGTTCGAGGCCGCCGGCGTCAAGCTGACCAAGATGACCCCGACCCACGACGAACTCGTCGTGGACCTCCGGGAAGACCACGTGTAAGGAGGTCGTCCGATGGATCGCTTCGGATCCTTCGCGAAAAGCGATACCGGAAAGGCCGCGCTCATCGCCAGCGCCGCCCTGACCGGCGTGTTCGAGAGCGTCGAGAGTTTCGTGCTCATCCCGAAGATCTCGAAGCAGGCCGGCGGGCATCCGGTCTTCGACACCGCGTTCCGCAACAACTATGAGCAGATGAAAGCGTTTCTGGACGCCCTGACCGAAGAGGGCCGGGACCTCTTTCAGCACACCTATCTGAAGATGGACAACCTCTACCCCTTCGTCTAC
>JAGACE010000044.1 GCA_017614275.1 Clostridia bacterium
CGCAAGATGGTCTCCACCGTCTTTTGTTCTTCCGCATACATAGGTACCTCTCCTTTCTTCGGATCCCCGGGGTCGTTCTCAGTATAGCGGAGGGATCCTGCAATAACAGAGAGTGCGGAACGAACGGTCGAAAAAAACGACCGAACGGTCGTTATGGCACGAAAAGATGCGTATGGTTCGTAGGAAACCATACGCATCGTTCTCTTTTGTTGTGTTGTCTTACAAGTGGAGCATCGCAACTGCCAGCTTGAAATACGTGAACAGCGCGACGGCGTCGACCAGGGTCGTGATGAACGGAGACGCCATGACCGCCGGGTCCAGGCCCACTTTGTAGGCGAGCATCGGCAGCGTACAGCCGATGCACTTGGCCACCAGCACCACGAGGGCGAGGGTGACGCAGACCACCAGAGCCACCGAAAGGGCCAGATGATCGAAGAACATGAGTTTCAGGAAATTGGCGGCGGCGAGGGTCAGGCCGCAGATGACCGCGACGCGGATCTCTTTCCAGATGACCCGGAACCAGTCCCGGAACTCCACATCGCCCAGAGACAGAGCGCGGATGACCGAGACGCTCGCCTGAGAGCCGGAGTTACCGCCGGTGTCCATCAGCATCGGGATGTAGGCGGTCAGCACGACGAACGCGGCCAGAGCGTCCTCGAAGCGCGTGATGATGGCTCCGGTGAAGGTGGCCGAGATCATCAGGAGCAGGAGCCAGGGCATCCGGGCCTTGTAGGTCTCGAAGATGCCGGTCCGCAGATAGGGCTTGTCGGTCGGCGTGATAGCGGCCATCTTTTCGATGTCTTCGGTGGCCTCTTCCTGCAGGATATCGATGACGTCGTCGACGGTGACGATCCCGACCAGGCGATCTTCCTTGTCGACGACCGGCACACTCAGCAGGTCGTAGTGTTTGACGACTTTCGCCACTTCTTCCTGGTCGTCCAGGGTCCGGACATAGATGAGCTGTTTTTCATCGTCCATGATGTCCCGGATCAGGGTGTCGGACGAATGGTAGATGAGGTCGGCCAGCTCGATGGTCCCGATCAGATGCCGGGTGGCGTCGATGCAGTAGACCGTGTAGATGGAGACCTTGTCCTCACCGGTGGCGCGGATATAGCGGATGGCGTCCCGTACGGTCATGTTGTCGTGCAGGGTGATCATCTCGTTCGTCATGATACTGCCGGCGGAATCCTCCGGGTAGTTCAGGAACGTGTTGATCTCTTTGCGTGTGTCCGCGTCCGCCACCCGCAGGACACGGGTGACCACGTTGGCGGGGACTTCTTCCAGGAAGTCGACGACATCGTCCAGGTACAGGTCGTCCACCAGAGCGCGCAGCTCGGTGTTGGTGATGGACGCGACGATGCTCTCCTGGTTATCCGATTCGAGGTAGGAAAAGACTTCCGCGGAGATATCCTTCGGGAGGATCCGGAAGACTTTGATCATGTCCTTCGGCTCCAGCTCCTCCAGGAAGTCCGCGATATCGACTTCGTTCCACTCGCTCAGCTCCTTCCGGAGACCGGTGAAGTCGCCGGACTGCAGCAGGGCCAGTTCCAGCGCGCGGGTCTTCTCTTCCATACTGCAATCCTCCTTTCCCTGCCGGGGCGATTTATTTCTTGAACTGATAGAACCCGATCTTCTTCATGACCTTGTTGAGGGTCTTCGAAGACACGTAGGTCGCCTTCTCGGCGCCCTCCCGCATACACTGTTCCAGGTATGCCCGGTCGGCGGACGCGCGTTTGAATTCCGCCTGCAGCGGCTCGAGGGACGCGATGACCGCGTCCGCCACGGCATTCTTGAAGTCGCCGTAGCCTTTGCCCGCGAATTCCGCCTCGATCTGCTCGTTCGTGGCGCCGGTGCAGCAGGAGTAGATGGACATCAGGTTGTTGACGCCGTCTTTCCCCTCCGCGAACCGGACTTCCGCGTCCGAGTCGGTGACCGCGCCGCGGATCTTCTTCGCGATGACGTTCGGCTCATCGAAGATGGAGACATAGGACTTCGGGTTGGGGTCCGATTTGCTCATCTTCTTCGTCGGATCCTGCAGGCTCATGATGCGGGCGCCGGTGTCCCGGATGAGCGGTTCCGGCACCTTGAACACATCGCCGTAGAGGCCGTTGAAGCGGTTGGCGATGTCCCGGGTGATCTCCAGATGCTGTTTCTGGTCCGCCCCGACGGGCACGTAGTCCGCCTGATACAGCAGGATGTCCGCCGCCATCAGAGCGGGATACGAGAAGAGGCCGACGTTGACATTGTCCGCGTGCTGCTTGGACTTGTCCTTGAACTGGGTCATGCGGGACATCTCCCCGAACTGGGTGTAGCAGTCGAGGATCCACCCGAGCTGGGCGTGGGTCGGCACCTGGCTCTGGACGAAGATGATGTTCTTCTCGGGGTTCAGCCCGAGGGCCAGGAGCAGAGCGTACATATCCGCCACCTGCTTGCGCAGTTTCTGCGGGTCCTGCCGGACCGTGATCGCGTGAAGGTCGGCCACGCCGAAGGCACACTCAAACTCTTCCGCGATGTCGCTCCAGTTCTTGAGCGCGCCGAGGTAGTTCCCGAGGGTCGGGACCCCGCTGGGCTGGATGAGACTGAGGACTCTTTTTTGGTTTTCCATAGCGATTTATTCTCCTGTCATTTCTCTGGCGACTTCGCCGAGGAGTCTGACGCCGGCTTCGATCTCTTCGTCGGTGGGCGTCGAATAGTTGAGGCGGATGTACTGGGTGGTCCCCTCCGGGTCCGCCAGGACCGCTGTTCCGGGGCCGACCGCCACTTTCTTCTCGACGGCCTTCCGGCAGAACTCCATCATCGGGAGCCGGTCGTCCAGCTTGCACCAGACGAAGAGGCCGCCCTCCGGACGGACGTAGGTGACATAGTCCCCCAGTTCGGAATCGATGAGACCGCACATGAGGTCTCTTTTTTTGCGATAGATGGCCTGCATCTTCTTCACGTGCGCGTCGAAGTCGCACTCCTGCAGCCAGTGGTAGACCAGCAGCTGGGAGAACATGACGTTGTGGACGTCCTCCGTCTGCTTGCCGACCGTCATTTTGGCGAGGACCGGGGCCGGGCCGAGCGCGTATCCCACGCGGATGCCCGGAGAGATGACCTTCGAGAAGGTGCCGGCATAGACCACACGGCCTTCGGTGTCAAAGGACTTGATGCAGGGCAGGTCTTCTCCCTCCACCCGCAGATCGCCGTAGGGGTTGTCCTCGAGGACGATGATGTCGTACCGGCAGGCGAGGTCGTAGACGGCCCGGCGCTTTTCCAGAGACATCGTGCAGCCCGAGGGGTTCTGAAAGTTCGGGATGGTGTAGAGGAAACGGATTCTGTCGTCGGCCTTCAGGGTCTCTTCGAGGGCCGCGATGTTGATGCCGTCGTCGTCGATCGGCACGCCCCGCAGGTTCACGCCGTAGGAGCGGAACGCGTTGAGGGAACCGATGAAGGACGGGTCTTCCACGGCCACGGAGTCGCCCTCGTTGCAGAGGACCTTCGTCAGGAGCTCCATGACCTGGGTGGCGCCGCTGGTCACGATGATCTCATCGAACTCCTTCCCGAGGCCGAGCCGCTTCTGCAGCATGACCTTCAGAGACTCGATCAGAGGCGTGTATCCCTCGGTCACGCCGTACTGAAGGGCGAGGATGGTCTCGTTCTCCATGACCTCGGCCGCGATGCGTTTGACGTCGTCGACCGGGAAGGCCTCCGGAGCCGGGTTGCCGGCCGCCAGAGCGATGACCTCCGGGTCCGCGGTCGATTTCAGGATCTCCCGGACGGCGCTGGGTTTGAGCGCCGCGATCTTATCAGAAAACTTGTATTCCATGGGTAGAAAGACTCCTTTGTAAAGGTGTTGCGGTTCAGATGAAAAGCACGTCGAAGAGCATCCACATGGTGATCTCCATGGCGATGTACAGGTTGCGGGACTCGCCGCCGGAGCCGGCGACGATCATCGCCGCGTGCATCAGGCGGAGCGTCTTCGAATACTTCGGGACGATGCCCTTGTACATCTCCTGCTTCGACAGATAGTCGTCGACGTCGACGATGTCGGCGGCGATCTCCTCGACGTCCTGCGGGAGCATGGCTACCAGACCGAGCATCGGGAGCTGATACTCTTTCCCGTACTTGCGGCCCCGGTCCCTGAGCAGCTCATAGAGGCGTTCAAAGCGAGCGCATTTCTCGTCCGGAGTCCCGTCCGCCAGGGCGAGGACGCGGCTCAGCGACTGCTGGATCTTCGGATCGAGCTGCTGTCTGCCAAGACGTTCCGCACAGGCCCGCGCGTCGGCGATCACTTCCTGCGGGTCCTTCCCGGAACGGGCCAGGAGCAGGGAGAACAGCACATCGCCGCCGGAGGTCAGGATCCGGTGTTTCTGTTTCAGCGTGTCGTAGGTGTCCGCCGCCCGCTGAACGAGCCCCTCCCAGGAGCTCCTGTCCGTTTCTTCATTCAGGATGACGGCGGCCAGGGCGATGGAATCCGGGACCGGCGGGAAGTACCGGCGGAGAAGATCCCGCGCCTCTTTCAGACGGTCGTACATCGCTTCCGGGTCCTCGCTCATGGAGAGGAGCGAGATGATGACCAGAGCGGAGGTCCCGGAGAAGTCGGAGAACAGTCCCGCTTTTTTGATCAGGATCTTCTCGCATCGTTTCATCGTCTTGAGGTCGGGCTCTTTCCCCTGCTCCACGAACAGTTCCGCGCAGACGGGATAGGCATACATGCTCAGCAGAGGCTGCACCCGGGAGATGGTCTTCTGGGCGGCAACGAACTGCTCGGACAACTGCTGAAGATGCTCTTTCATGATGGTTCCTCCTCATCGGGACGGTCCAGAGCCCTGGGCGGACCGGCGGACAGTTCCGCCTGACGGCCGGCCAGCAGGCTGACTTTTTCGGCGACCCAGCGGGCGAAGTCGTCCGGGGGGATGGTCTTCTCCTGGGAAAGCCACAGGACAAAGTAGTCGAAGCACATGTTGCAGATGTGCGATACATAGAAGTGCAGGAGCTGATCGCCTTCCAGGATATCCCGGAAATCCCGGGCGATGACCGGATAGGCCTGTTCGATGCAGTAGCTGCGGAAACTGTGCTTCCCCTTGTACAGGAAGGCGTACAGATAGAAGCGGCGATCGGCGGCAAGGCCCTTGCAGAGATCCGGGAAATAATCCCAGATGGTCCGGTCCTCCGGAAGTTCGGCGTTCACCACCGGATCGTTGCGGTAGATGGTGTCAATGACTTTGAACTTGTCGACGAAATAGCGGTAAAAGTTCCGTCGGGAGATCCCGGCGTGTTCACAGATGTCCGTGACCGAGATCTTGTCGATCGTCATTTGGCGCATCAGGTCTCTGGTGCTCTCGATAATGACACGTTCCGTGCTGTTATGCGCCGCCATCGGTCACGCTCCCTTCTGTAAACAATATTACAGTCTATTGTAACGTAATAGAAGAGGATTTGACAAGGACGAAAAAATTCTTAAGTCATTCTGAAATAATCAGACATCTTCCACCTTTTTTGTACGTGTATAGTCGTTCTCAACAAAAAAGTGACATTGATTTTGTCGTTTCCCCCAATGACAAAAAACGCCGCTTCCGCTTATAATAATTTTGGTAGCCGGGGCTGCCCGGCCGCCATTTGAATTCGATAGGAGAATTCAGATAGGGGAAACAGAACCAAGGCAGACGAACGCATCGTCTGCCTTGGTTCTTTGTGTCATGTTTTGAGAAAGGAGAAGGATATCAGGGAGGTCGATCAGTCGATCGTAATGCTCTTTTTACTTTCGATCTCAGGGACCTGTTTCTTCGGAAGCTCGAGGGTCAGGACGCCGTCTTCATACTTGGCTTTGATGCTGTCGTCGTCCACTTCAGTCAGGTCGAAGGACCGCCGATACGAACCGTAGGTCCGCTCTCTGCGGATGTATCTCCCCTTCTTGTCCGTGTCTTCCGTCTCTTCCTTGCGTTCGGCCGAGATCGTCAGGATACCGTCTTCCACATCGATATTGATATCTTCTTTTTTGAAGCCCGGAAGGTCGGCGGTCAGAAGATAATGATCGCCTTCATCCGTCACATCTGTCCCAAACGCGGCCACAGCTGTGGTGGCGTTCGAGAAGAACGGTTCTCCAAAAAAGACTTTATCCAGTCGATCGAAGGGATCGAACGGATCGTACGTCGTAAGCCAATTGCTTCTTCTGTTCAACATAGTGTTTACCTCCAAGTCAACAGACTGTCTTGAAATGTCTGGCCCATGTGGGGATAGGCTCGGTTTCGGGTCAGCGAAAACCGGAGGGTATTTGTCAGTGGCTGTACTCTTTTCCTTCTGACACCTTTATTATATACGATAGTCTTCATAATGTGTGAACGAATTGTTAATTATTGGCACTTATTCTATTAGAGTGCTAATTCGGCGTTTTTATTTCTGTTTCGGCATGATAAATCGTTAACATTTTTGCCCTTTTTTTCTGCCCGGAGCTCCCTTATAATAAAAACCGCCTTATCCTTCCGGTGAGGCTTTTGAGTGAAAATGAGAGCAAAAGGATGACCCTTATGGTACGCAAACTGACCCTTCCGGTCCTGGCCGCTCTGCTGGTGTTCAGCCTGCTGTTCCTCGCCTGCTCGGGCGGGTCCGCAGACAGCAACACCGCCAGTCTGTCGGCCGAGGACTTCGAATATACCCTGACCGCCGACAAAAGCGTCTATGACGCAGACAGCCTGGACCCCTCTGCCCCGTTCGATGTGACTCTGTCCGTCGTCTACACGGGCGCACTGGACAGCATCGACCTCTGGTGCGTGGAAGATCTCGGCTCCATCACCTTAGAGAACGAAGACGGGCAGTCCATGCTGCCGGAAGGATTCCAGACCCACGACACCTCCCGCGTCACGCTGAAGAAAGGGACTCCCTACGAGATCCGCTGGAACGGCGCGGAAGAATACAAAGAATACGGCGGCATCCCCGCGGGCGATTATACGATCGTCGCCTATCTCAACTTCTCTACGGATGCCACATACGAGTCCATCCAGGAGAACACGCTGGACGTCACCGTCCAGGTCAAATAAGCCAAAGAACCAAAGGACCTCCCTTGCGGGAGGTCCTTTTGATTTGCTCAGGAATGCCGATCCTTGATGACCGAGAACGCTTCGTCGGCGATCTCGATGGTCTCCTTGATGTCCTCGTCGGAGAGGGAGGCATTGATGAAGTGGTTGTGATGGTTCGTGAAGAAGATGCCGCGTTTGACACACTCCGCGATCCATTCCTGGTGGAGCATGAGGGTCGGGTCATCGGCGATGCGCAGATAGAACAGCGACGGGATGCCGGTAACATGCAGGTCATACTCATACTTCCTGGCGGTCTCGATGAGGCCGTCCTTCAGCTTGGTCCCCTGATCGATCAGGAGCTGCGGGCAGTTGAGCCGCTTCATCTTCTCGATGCAGGCGATGCCGGCCGCGAAGGGCACGGCGCTCATCCAGTAGGAGCCGGTGAAAGCCAGGGAGCTCATCGCGTTCATCATGTGCTTCTGGCCGCAGATCGCCGAGACGTTGTAGCCGTTGGCCAGGGCCTTGCAGAAGCAGATGAGGTCCGCTTTGAAGCCGAAGTAGTGGTCGGAACCCGCGAGGTCCATGCGGAAGCCGGCGCGCACGTCGTCCACGATGAGGACGGTGCCGGTGTCGTCGCAGAGTTTCCGGACCTTGGCCCAGAAGTCCTGTGCCGGGAAGATGTTGTCCGCAAAGTTGCCGTGCATGTAGGGCTGCGCGATGACGGCCGCGATCTCGTCCTTGTTGTCCTCAAAGGCCTGGGCGAGCTGATCGTAGTCGTTCCAGTCCACATAGATATTGTTCACGACGTCTTCCGGGATGATGCCGGAGTAGTCGATCTTCTGGGTCCAGGGCGAGACGCCGTGGTAGTAACCCTTGAAGAAAACGATCTTCTTGCGGTGGGTGTGGGCTCTCGCGCACATGACCGCGCCGGAGGTGGCGTCGTTGCCGTTCTTGGCGAAGAACGCCCAGTCCGCGCAGGCGACGGTGTCGACCAGCAGGTCGGCGAAGTCGATCATGATGGGGTTCGGCAGCGTGGTGCAGTCCGAGATGGCGCGCTGTTTGGCGGCTGCCGCGTCGACGTCGGGATCGTTGTACCCGAGGACGTTGGGGCCGTAGGCGCACATATAGTCGATGAACCGGTTGCCGTCCAGATCCCACAGGTAGCTTCCCTGCGCTTTCTGGGAATAGAGCGGGAACGCCTCGATGGGGATGTAGCAGCCCTCGGCGGGACCCTGATGGCCGTAGATGCCGGAGGGGATCACCTGACAGGCGTGTTCGAACGCCGCCCTGCTTTTGGGGTATTCATAGATTTTATGCATGCTCAAACCTCCTTACCCTAAATACAGAGCGACTCTGTCGAGGATCCGGTTGACATTGTCGACCTGAGAGATCATGCCGCGGATGCGGACGAGCCCCTGGCCGACCGCAGCCACCGCGTTGATGTTGCCGTCGAACAGATCGCGTGCGATCTTCATGTCCCCGAACTCCATGCTGCTGGTGTAGTCGTCGCCGGGGTCCTCGTGGTTCGCGGTGAGGACGTGGTCCTTCGCCTTGATGGAGGCCGCGGGGCCGCCGCCGATGGCGAGACGGATCGCGCCGTCCGTGATGT
Organism: Clostridia bacterium; assembly: GCA_017614275.1. GTDB lineage: Bacteria > Bacillota > Clostridia > Oscillospirales > Acutalibacteraceae > RUG420. The sequence continues at coordinate 8,605 of JAGACE010000044.1, forward strand.
AGCTGGCAGACGCCTTGCCGACCTCGTCGAGGGTCCCGATCTGGGCAAGTGCCTCGACGATCAGATGGAACATCAGGATCGTGCTGGTGTTGAAGAACGTCTGATCTTTCAGTGCGGACGGTTCCGGCTGCAGATAGTTCGTCAGGATGTCGGTCAGCTTCGTGAAGTTCTTCAGGAGGAAGCCGATCTTGGTGAAGCCTTTGGTCGGGATCGGGGTGGTCGTGCCGTCGATGAGCCCGTTGAACTTCTCCGGAGAGGAGAACGGGAGTTTGACGTCGCAGTTGTCCGCGCCCTCGACGAAGGTGCAGGTGCCGTTTTTGAACACCAGCGTCCCGGCGGGGCCGCCTTTCACATCGAATCCGATGGAGACATCTTTTCCTTCGATGAGTTTTTTCGCCTCCGGCACCATCTCACAGAGGCGCGGGATGGAGCCGAGGATGGCGTGCAGGTTGATATACGCTAAAGTTTTCGCATCCATAGTCTTTCCTCTTACTTACTTGGCGTAGCCGCCGACATGCATCATCATGTCGCCGATCTGGACGCCGAATTCCGGGCCGCCTTCCATGATCAGCTGCGAGTTGGCGGTCATGTCGAACATGTCGCCGATGTCGAGCAGGATCATGAGCGCGGATTTCGGTGTGTCGAACTTCATGGTGAAGAACGGCTTCGCTCTGGGATAGGCGCCGCGGCCGGCCTTGGACTTGCCTTCCTTGACCCGCAGATAAGCGGTGGTCTCCGGATAGTCCACGACACTCCACTGATAGCAGCGGTCGGGGGACGCTTTGACCCACTCGCTGATCTTCGGCTCGCCCATCTTGTTGAGGGCGGAGATGCCGGAGGACAGCAGGTAGAAGTAGAGTTTGCAGAGCAGGACGTTCGTGTCGTTGTCCGTGGAGGGCTCTTCCATGTTGAGGAGCGAGGACATCTTCAGCAGGACCTGCATGAACAGCACGAAGTTCTTCATGTTGCCGATCTTGAAGGCCGGCAGTTTCGTCATGTCGCCCTTCATGAAGGCGTTCATCTTCTCCATGGAGGAGAACGCCAGTTCGGCGTCGATCTTCTTGTCCCCTTCATAGGGAGCCTGGACGACCTTGGTCCAGACGCCGTCCTCGACATACATGTGGACCGCTTCTTTGACGCCGTCCGCCATGGCCGAGACCTGATAGATCGCGTTGACCCCTTTGAATTTCTTGTTGAGAGAAGGAACGTCGGTCGCGATGACTTTCAGAAGCGGGAGCGCGCCCGCCATGAACACTTTGTTCGTATAACGAGTTTCGTTGCTAGGCATACTGTTCGCTCCTTTCTCAATATTCATCCGCCCAGCTGAGCTCGGTGTCAAAGTCGACGCCGATCAGTTCGGAGACGGTGTTGCAGATGCCGTTCGCGTCAATGCCCGCCATGGCCAGGAGGTCTTCCTGGAGGCCGATGGTGGAGAAGGAATTGTCGTGGCCGAGCATCTTGAATTTGCAGGGTTTGCCGTATTCCGCGATGACTTCCGCAACGGCGGAACCGAGGCCGCCCTGGGTCACGTGGTCTTCCGCGGTAACGATGACGCCGGTCTCATCGATTGCCTTGATGATGGCCTCTTTGTCGATCGGCTTGATGGTGTGCATGTTGAGGACCCGGACTCCGAGGTCGGCGTCGGCCTTCATCATGCGGGACGCCTGCATGGACTCGAAGACGCAGGAGCCGCAGGCGATGATGGTCAGGTCGTTCCCCTCTTTCATGGTGGTGGCTTTGTCCCACTCGAAGGGCACGTCCTGGACGTTCGGATAGATGACCTGGTCGAACCCGCGGTTGATACGGATGTAGACCGGGCCGGGGATGTCATAGGCCGCCTTGACCGCGTGGAAGGTCTCCGCGCCGTCGCAGGGGTTGATGACCGTGAAGTTCGGCAGGGACCGCATGACCGAGAGGTCGATGAGGCAGTGGTGGGTGGAACCCGCCTGACCGAAGGACGTACCGGCATGGGTGCCGATGATCTTGACCGGGACGTTCATGTAAGCGATGTCGGTGTGGATCTGGTCGAGAGACCGTGCCGCCGCGAAGATCGCGAAGGTGGACGCGAAGGCGACCAGCCCGTTCTTGGCAAGGCCGGCAGCCACGCCGAACATGTTCTGTTCCGCGATGCCCAGGTTGTAGAAGCGGTCCGGGAACTCTTTCCCGAACATGCCGATCTTCGTGGACTTCGCGAGGTCCGCCGTCAGGGCGACGATCTCCGGATGTTCTCTGCCCAGTTCACAGAGAGCGAGGCCGTAGCACTCCGCCGTGGAGAGCTTGGTCGTGTCGAGACTGGTGTATACCATTCCTCCCATAACTTAACCCTCCTTTTCTGCGCGGGCGACGCGCTTCTGGTAGTAGGCATCAAGCGATGCGTGTGCTTTCTCGAACATCTCGTCGGAGAACGAACCGTAGTGCCAGGTGTAGTCGCCGGCGATGAAGTCGATGCCTTCACCCTTGACAGTATCCATGATGATGGCCGTGGGTTTCGTGCCGCCGTTCTGATGGTTGGCGATGGCCTTCTCGATGGCGTCGTTCAGTTCTTTCATGTTGTGGCCGTCGATGCGCAGGACATCGAAGCCGAACGTGCGGAATTTTTCATCCACGGGTTCGATGTTCATCTCGTCCTTGACCTCGCCGTCGATCATCAATTTGTTGTTGTCGACGAGCACGACGACGTTGGAGAGTTTGAACTGCGCGGCACTCATCGCCGCCTCCCAGTTGGAGCCTTCGTTGAGCTCGCCGTCTCCCGTCATGACGTAGACCATGTAGTCCTTCTTGTTCTGGCGAGCCGCAAGGGCGATGCCGACCCCGAGAGAAAGACCGTGGCCCAGAGAACCGGTGGAGACGTCGCAGCCCTTGACCTTGTTGCAGTCAAGGTGCATGCCGATCTTCGCGCCGGTCAGGTTGAAGATGCGGAGCTCCGACTCCGGCATGTACCCGTAATCCACGAGGACGGGCGCATACGCGATGGCCGCATGTCCCTTGGAGAGGACGAAGCGGTCGCGATCCGGCCAGTCGGGATCGTTCGGGTCGAGTTTCATGAAGCGATGGTACAGAATGGTCAGTGCGTCGAGGGCAGACATGCCCCCTCCGATATGACCGGAACCACCCCAGGAAACAGTCTGTACGGTCAGGTGTCGAAGGTCATTGGCCTTCTTTTCCAGTCGAAGCCATTCCTGCTTGTCGAATGGCTTGTAGTCAGCTGGCATAATTTCATTCTCCTTTCACAAATAATCAAATTATTCTTTTACTTTTTTAGTGTAATTGAAATAAAGCAGTCCCGTCAAGAAGCGATTTGAACGCACAACAAAAAAAGAGCAGACCATCCATCAAAACCCGGCGAATATGCGGTCAAACAGCCGCGGGCTCTATCCCCCAACCCCCAGGGGGCTGCCCCCCAAGTAGTTAAAGGTTCGAGCCCCGTTAGACAAAAGAAAAACACCCAGCTTTTGCTGAGTGTTTTTCTTTTGGCGCCCCAAACAGGGCTCGAACCTGTGACACCGCGGTTAACAGCCGCGTGCTCTACCGACTGAGCTATTGAGGCAAAAACAAAAGTCGGCGTCGCCCTATCTTCCCAGGGGGCTGCC
>JAGACE010000045.1 GCA_017614275.1 Clostridia bacterium
AACGCCCGCCTCGCCGACGCCCTTCTGCTCGAGGACTGTCAGGACTTTCGCGATAGCGTCCTTCTTGTTTGTGATGCCGTTGAGCACATCGGAGTTGACCATTTCGCCGTCGCCGGTGTAGGCTTCCTTCGAGATGTCGCCGCCCTTGATGACCTCGATGATGTCGATGCCGAATTCCTTCGCGAAGTCGTAGTCGCGCTGGTCGTGCGCCGGGACCGCCATGATGGCGCCGGTGCCGTAACCCATCATGACATAGTCCGCCACGAAGATGGGGACTTCCTTGCCGTTGACGGGGTTAATCGCGGTCAGGCCGTCGATCTTCACGCCGGTCTTGTCCTTGACGAGCTGGGTGCGCTCGAACTCGGTCTTCTTCGCGCACTCCTTGCGGTACGCCACGATGGCGTCCATGTTGGCGATGCGCTCCGCGTATTTGTCGATCATCGGATGCTCCGGAGCCATGACCATGAAGGTGACGCCGAAGAGCGTGTCCGGACGGGTCGTGTAGATGCGCAGGGTCTCGTCGTCCGTCCCGTTGACCGGGAAGTTGACGAACGCGCCCGTGGACTTGCCGATCCAGTTGATCTGCTGGGTCTCGATGTTCGGCAGATAGTCGACGGTCTTGAGCCCTTCGAGCAGCTTGTCCGCGTACGCCGTGATGCGCAGGTACCAGACGTCCTTGGACTTCTGGACGACGTCGGAGTGGCAGATGTCGCACTTGCCGCCCTGGGAGTCCTCGTTGGACAGGACGACCTTGCAGGACGGGCAGTAGTTGACCAGGGTCTTGTCGCGGAACGCGAGGCCGTGGTCGAACATCTGCAGGAAGATCCACTGGGTCCACTTGTAGTAGTCCTCTTCCGTGGTGTCCACGACGCGGGTCCAGTCGAAGGAGTAGCCGACGCGCTTCAGCTGGTCGGAGAACTTCGCGATGTTCTGATCCGTCACCTGACGGGGGTGCATGCCGGTCTTGATGGCATAGTTCTCCGTCGGGAGGCCGTAGGCGTCAAAGCCGATCGGGAACAGGACGTTGTAGCCCTGCATCCGGCGCTTCCGGGAGACGACTTCCAGGCCGGAGTAGGCCTTGATGTGTCCCACGTGCATGCCGGCGCCCGAGGGATAGGGGAATTCGACGAGGCCGTAGAACTTCGGTTTCTCCGAAAAGTCTACCGCGTGGAACACGCCGGCCTCTTCCCATTTGTCCTGCCATTTTTTCTCGACAGACTTGAATTCATAAGGTTTCATGGTCAACCGTCCTTTATCTGAGAGTTGTTTATTACAGAGTGATCTCTTCGGCGTCCGCCCAGAGCCGTTCCAGGTTGTAGTAGTCTCTGGCCGCGGGCTCGAAGATGTGGCAGATGACGCTGCCGAAGTCGATGAGGTACCAGTCGGAGGCCTTGCCCTCCAGGTGTCCGGCGACGCCGGCTTCCTTCATCTGGTATTCGACTTCTTCCGCCATGGCCTTGACCTGGGTGGACGAGGTGCCGGTGGCGAGCACGAAGTACTCGGCGACGAAGGTGAGGTCCGCCACTTTCAGGACCTTCACTTCCTGTGCTTTCTTGCTGTCTAAGACTTCTGCGATGCGCTTTGCTTCTTCTAATGATGTCATTCGGTAACGATTCCTCCGTTGGGACTTACAGTTGTTTGTTGGACAATTCTTCATAGGCGGCGCCGAGTTCCGACGCGGCCTCGTTATACATGGCAAAAGTGTCGTAGTTGACGACCCGGTAGCGTTCGAGCAGGGAGATGAGGGTGAATCGCCCGCCGATGAGGATGGCTTCGTCGAGGTTCCGGAAGGCGGCCTCGCGCACCCGCTCCACGCCGGGATAGTCCCGCTCGATGGACACGTAGTCCGCCACGTAGAGCACCTTTTCCAGGGGGCTCATGTTCGGGCGTCCGGTCGTGTGGTATTTTATAGCGCGGATCATGTCCGCGTCAAGGATGCCGATCTCGTCCCGCATGTAAGCGGCGCCCGCGGGGGCGTGCCAGAGTTTCGGCGTGTTCAGCACGTGGTCCGGGAGTTTGTCGCCCAGCTGGGTCATGTACTTCTCCTGCTCGTCCCACGGCAGGTTCTTCATACAGTCGTGGAACAGGCCGGCCAGCCAGGCCTTGTCCGGGTCCACGCCGTTGAGTTCCGCGAGCTTTCGCGCGCAGTCCGCGACGTTCAGCGAATGCAGGTAGCGGGCCTCCGGCAGGCGTTCTTTCAGGAGGGCTTTGTACTCCTCCGCCCGGCTCATGTGGAAGGCGATCTCCTCCGGCGTCAGTTCACGGGTGCCTGCCGTGCAGACATTGGCGGACTCCGCCGACTGGAAGGCCACTTCCAGTTCCGGGTTCGCGGGGTTCTCCCACAGTTTTTTCATGGTGTCGCTCATGTGTACAGCTCTCTTTCCAGGATGTAGCGCAGGACCGCGGGGTCCAGGCGCTGTTCCAGTTCGACGTACTGATGTGCCCGTACGAGGTCCCGGACTTCCGTGGAGCTCATCGGGAGGGGTTCGCTCTCGAAGAAGAGGAACCGTCCGGCGGCATACTGGTCCGGGTAGGTCTCCTGCGCGAAGGTCCTCAGGGTGTCCACCGTGCAGTCGTCGCTGCGGACGGTGGAGACGAGGACGGCCTCTTCCAGGACTTTCTCCGGCCGCTTCCAGTGCGGCAGGTACAGGAGCATGTCGTCCCCCATCAGGAAGTAGAGCTCCGCGTCCTCATACTGTGCATGCAGGTCTTCCAGGGTCATCCAGGTGTAACTGGTGTCTCCCCTTCGGATCTCCAGGTCGGAGACCTCCGCGTCGAAGTTCAGCCGGCACATCGCCAGACGGTCTTCGCCGGAGGCGAGGTCCGGGGTCTCCTTGTGGGGCGGCACGAAGGTCGGGATGATCAGGACCTTGTCCAGAGGCAGGCCTGCGGCGGCCATCTTCTCGCGGAAATCCTCCACGATGTGCCGGTGGCCGAGGTGGGGCGGGTTGAAGGTCCCGCCGAAAATGCCGATGCGCATGGGCGCCTCCCTTAGCGTTTGTTCCGCAGCTTGTGTGTGCCTTTTCTCTCCTGCACGACCTTCCGCTTCTTCGCGGCGGCCGCGCGCTTGATGTTCTGTTCTTTCTGTTTTTCCTTGTCGTGCTTTTCCTGACTGTAGCGGTACAGGATGATGACCCCGCCCACGACGCCGATGACCTCGGCGCCCGTCCGGGCCGCGAGTTCGTTCGCGGCGTCTTTCGGGGAGATGGGGGTGGTCTCCAGCAGCACGCGGATCTTGATGAGTTCCCGGGTGGTCAGGGCCTCATCCACCTGTTTATAGAAGGCTTCGGACAGGCCGCCCTTGCCGATCTGGAAGATGGGTTCCAGGGCGTGGCTCTCGGCCCGAAACTTGGCGCGTTCTTTACTGGTCATAATTCTTCCTTCAGGATGTCATACATTTTTTCCAGCGCCCGGGCCCGGTGGGACTGGGCGTCTTTCTCCGCCGGCGGCACTTCGCCGAAGGTGCGCAGGAACTCCCCGGACGCGGCCTGCTCGTTGGACTCGCTACGGGCGGTGGACACGTGGAACCGCGGGTCG
>JAGACE010000046.1 GCA_017614275.1 Clostridia bacterium
CCGCCCTCAAGGCGCTGGCGGACGAGAACTACAAGCAGCATCCGGCCTGGACCCACGAGTCCCTGGAGAAGGTCGATGACGAAGTTTTCAAGGCCTTCATGCAGGACTACTGCTTCACCTTCTACCGCATCGGCACCGACTCCTCCGCCGAAGCCTTCAAGGCCCTGTCGGAACACATGCTCACCTACAGCAAAGAAGACCCTCTCTTCCTGGACAACATCGGCTCGTACTGGTTCGTCTCCAAGAAGGATTACAAGAAGGCCCAGAAATACTACGACCAGGTGCTCAAGAAGCATCCTGACGACATCACCGCCATCCGGAACGGCGTCCTCCTCGCCCGTCAGAAGAAGGATCTGAAGCTGGAAAAGAAGTATCTCGCGATGATGGCCAAGTACGGAGAGAGCGAAGTAGACCGCGCTTCCGCCTCCGCCCGTCTGGAAGCTTTGGGGCAGAAGAAATAGACGTTTCCTGACATTTCGTCTGTCAGTTCTTTCCCTCGCCATGACAAGGCGGGGGATTGTTTTTTATGCGTATTCATGTCAGATTGTCTAAATTGTGACAAAACTACACAAATGGTCTGATTTTTGTGTCGTATTGTCGCAAAACAACATGACATGAGCCGATCCCCTCAAAACCAAACTTTGAAACTGCTGCGGAAGGCGCGCATCGAACAGCTGCGCCTCCGGCACGGGAGTTCGGGCTCCGTCGTCCGGTCCGCTCCTACCGGGCCCGTTCCCGCCAGGACCGCTCCTGCGACGCCGAATCCCATTCCTCGTCCGGTCACGTCCGGACGGATGCCCTTGTACATCTATCAGAGCGAAGCCGCCTTCATCGTCCGCACCAGCCGGCAGTTCGAGAGCATCGAGACCTGCTGGCAGTTGCTCGGCACCTCTTCCCCCTCGGGCGTCACGGTCATCACGTATGTTGTGGACTGCGGACCCAACGCCGTTCACGAGCCGACTTTCTGCCAGCCCGACCAGGATTATCTGGAGCGGGAGGGTTCCCGGCTCGTGCAGCGCTATGGCTTGCGCCATGTCGGCGGGGCCCACAGCCACCATCGCCTGGGCTTGAACGTTCCGAGCGGCTACGACGTGCGTACGACGATGGACGGAATGCGCTCGGAAGGACTGCAGCGCTTCGTCCAGATGATCGTCACCTATGACGACGTGAACACGCGCTTGAACGCCTTTATGTTCACCCCCGACGGGTACGAACGGATGGACCTGCAGGTCCTTCTGGGAACGAGCCCCGTCAGAAAAATGGAGGAAAGTTTATGACCCTGAATCGCAAGAGCGTCGAGGTGAACATCCTCGACCGGACCCTCGGCCGGGACAAGTACCGGCTGGTCGACCCGCTCGGATCGAACACGAAGCTGTATGCCCTGGCCAAGACCTCCTCGCAGAAGGAATATGTCTTGATCCTCGACCTCGCCGGATACCCGGAAGCTTGCCCGAAGATCTACGTGAGGGGCGAGCTGAAGGACCACTGGGGCAAGCCCATGTCGGAGACCAGCGCCAGCATGCACTGTTACGGCTATGAGGACGGGAACACCAGGCTCTGCCAGGGCTGGCAGGCCAGCTGGACGCCGGCCTACCACATTTTCGCCCTGTACATGCGGGGTTTGTTCTGGCTGGAGTGCTATGAGCGGCACCTCGCCACGGGCGAAACCATCGACAAATATCTCAAGCACGCCTGAGCGCGCAATATGTTTCCTTTTTGTTTCACTTAATCCAGTTTTGCCATGGCAGACACGATTGCAGACCACATCCACGACATCAACAGTGGAAACGACGACGTGGGCAACCTCGTCTTCAAGGAGGACGGTTCCGTCGCCTACGTTCCGTCCGGTGAGTCCATCCCCGTCGGCTCGACCGCCGTCGTGACAGATCTCTCCAAGCCAGGGTACGCCGCTGAGGGCGGCGTACCCTCCTCTTTCCCGTCCCTGGAGGACATGTATGCGGCCGGCGGCGCGTTCGAACGCTCGCTGCTCCGTGGCAAGTCCGTCCTGGTGATCGGCATCGGTTCCGTCGGTAGTTCCGTCGTCGACGCCCTCGTCCGCGAGGGGCTCGGCCGGCTGGCCATCATGGACATGGACCGCGTGGAACTGCACAACCTTTCCCGACTCTACGTCGCCGGGGTGCCCGACATCGGCCGGCTCAAGGTGGACGTCGTGGAGGAATACGTCCACCGCCGGAATCCGTATGCGGAGGTGGTCAAGTATCCGTTCGACGTGAGGGAACACCGCGACGTGCTCGCAGACGAGATGCGCAAGGCCGACCTCGTCATCTGCGCGACCGACGGGAACGAAAGCCGCTACGTGGTCAACACCTTGGCGGTGGAAATGGGAAAGACGGTCGTCTACCCCCGTGCGGAGACCCGTGCGGAGGGACTGAACATCTTCCTCCAGCGTCCCGGCGGCGCTTGCTACAACTGCTTCATCGGCCAGGGCGGCCACATCGAGGAGGAAATCACCAACGAGGCGTCCGCCCGCGCCAACGGGACCATCCCTTCCTACACCTCTCCGGAGGACGCCGGCGTGATGGTCCAGATCGGCCTTCCCTGCGACATCGCTCCGATGGTGAACATGACGGTAAGGCTCGCCCTGGTCGAGCTCACGCGCGGCATGGAGGGGACGGGAATCGAGACCACCGCGGCGGAACTCGCCCCGTTCAACCTTTTCATCTGGGTCAACAACCGCGATCGGAAGTACGCCAAGTTCCCTCCGTTCTCGGAACCCGGCAATGGGCCGCGCATCCTGCGCTGGTTCGGTTGTCTGGTGCCTCCCAAGAAGTACTGCTGCATTTGCGGCGAAGAAGAACCTTTCAACGGATAAACAGCCATGTCGGATATTCGTTTCACTCAGGAAGCCCGGACGGCGATTCTCAAGGCCGTCCGGCTTGCCGTCCATTCCGGATGCACCCGGGTCGAGCCTCCGTGCCTGGCGAAGGCCTTGCTGCTCGGGTATCCGGACCTTGCCTCCTCGCTCCTGCGGGAGATGGACGTGTCCGAGCGGGCTTTCCGCAACCGGATCGAGCGGGAGATGGAGGACGTTCCCAAAGGTGGCGGAGGCAGCAGCCCCGAGATCTCGACGGCGCTCAACGACCTCATCCGCTCCAGCGCCCATGACGGGACCATCACGCATGACGGTCTGCTCCGTTCCCTGGTGGAGGAGTACCGTCCCGCCGGCGATCCGCCCGTTCCCTCCAACCGGCCTTCTGTCTCGCCTCGTCCCGCCCGGAGCGGCGACTTGCGGGAACTGCCCCGTTTCGCCCGGAACATGAACGATCTGGTCCGCGAAGGAAAGATCCTCGACGCCATCGGCCGGGAGGACGAAATCAGGGAGGTGACGACCTCCCTCCTGCGCAAGGACAAGTGCAATCCGGTGCTGGTCGGAAAGGCGGGCGTGGGGAAGACGGCCATCGTCAATGGATTTGTCCACCGGATCGTGCGGGGCGACGTCCCGGAGGGACTCCGGCAGATGCAGGTGTACCGGCTGGACGTCGCTTCGCTGATGGCCGGCGCTTCGGCCCGCGGAGAGTTCGAACAGCGGGTCCAGTCCCTGCTGAACGAGCTGGAGGGCCATCCCGAAATCGCGGTGTTCATCGACGAGTTCCACGAACTGATCGGCGCCGGCGGCGCAGCGATGGACGCCGCGAACATGCTCAAGCCGGCCATGGCGCGGGGCGACGTGAAGATCATCGGCGCGACGACCGACGACGAATACCGCGAGTACATCGAGGGGGACAAGGCCTTCGAGCGCCGTCTGATGAAGGTCCGGGTCGAAGAACTGTCTCCGGAGAAGACGGAGCAGGTGCTCCTGGGCCTGAAGCCGTTCTACGAGTCGTTCCACGGCGTGACGATGGACGAAAGCCTCGTCCACCTGGTCGTCCGCCTGACGGAGCAGTACGTCCCGTACCGTCGGCAGCCGGACAAGTCCATCGACCTGATGGACGAGTCGATGGCCCGGGCCCGCATGGAGAGGAAGACCGCCCTGGACGAGGACCTGCTCCGTTGCATCCTCGAGAAATGGACCGGCATTCCGGCCTCCCGGCTCGGGGAGAGCGAGGCCGAGGCCCTACAGGGGCTCGAGGAACGTCTCTCCCGCCGCGTGCTCGGCCAGCCGATGGCTTACGGGCCGATCGCGTCTGCGGTCCGCCGCAACATGTTGCACATCTCCGACGGAACTCGTCCCATCGGCAGTTTCCTTTTCGTCGGTCCCACCGGCGTAGGTAAGACCGAAATGGCGAAGGCTCTTGCCGAGGAAGTCTTCGGAAGCCGCGAAAGCTTCCTCCGGATCGACATGTCCGAATACCAGGAGCCGCATACGGTTTCCCGCCTGTTCGGTTCGCCGCCCGGATACGTCGGTTTCGAGCAGGGCGGCCAGCTGACCGAAGCGGTCCGGCAGAATCCCCACATGGTGGTCCTCCTCGACGAAATCGAGAAGGCCCATCCGAGAATCTTCGACGCGTTCCTCCAGGTGTTCGACGCCGGCCGGATGACCGACGGACAGGGCCGGGTGGTGGATTTCCGTCATTGCATCGTCATCATGACCTCCAATCTGGGGAGCCGGGAGCTGGCCTCGGGCCGGACCCGTGTCGGCTTCACGACGACGACGGACGCCAGGTCGCGGCAGACGGTCGTCGACGAGGCGGTCCGTGCGTTCTTCAAGCCGGAATTCCTCAACCGGCTGGATGCGGTCGTCCATTTCCTTC
>JAGACE010000047.1 GCA_017614275.1 Clostridia bacterium
CATGTCCCAGGTGTCCAGGTCGAAGAACTTCTGGCCGAAACCGCGGGCCACACCACCGGCAAAAGAGCTTTCCAGCCATTTCTCGAACGTGCCGGACTGCGCGTTATGATTGGCCTCCTCTATGATGCGGGAGGCGTCCCGCACGCTGCGCTGTGCAGCCTGGAGCGCCCTGTAATCGTCCTTTTCTGTCTGGGAGAGCGTATTGAGCTTGTCTGCCGTAGCCGGCATGGACATCGGGCCCGGACCGCCGGAAGTCATCGGCATTATACGGTTCAGTCGCTCCGCAAAGCTCTCATTCCCGACCGCGTCACGGAAACGTCCGGACGCGATGTCGTTTATCTCCTGAATCCCCGCGTCGATCTCGTCCGTGAGCAGTCGGACCTGTTCCGTGGTGGCCCTGACGCGCTGATTCTCCGCCTCGCGGGCGGAATTGTTCACGGTACGGTCGAACATGCCCTGCAGCTGCATCTTCGACATCTGGGAGATGACGGGCTTGCCGTCCACCTCCGCGCCGTTGACGACGACATTCACTGTGCCGTCTCCGTTATCCACGACGCCGTCCGCGTCGGGGTGTATCATCACGGGGATCTGGTCGCCGTTCTTCGTGGTCACCTGGTAGACGTGACCCGCGGTAAAGTCCACCTTTCCGGGCTTTGGAAGCCGGGACGTCGCGGGCTGGTTCGGGCGCTGGATGACCGGCTCGCCCAGGGCGATTCTCGCCCGGGTGTCGGCGCGCTGCTGAGGCGTCACCTCCCTTCTTTCAGGCACGGAGACGGGACTGCTCTCGCGGATGGGCTTCGGGGCGGACTCGTACATCGCCCCCTCCAGCTCCAGCGACGGCTTGAACGGGTCTCTCTTCGCCTCGGGCGGACGGACCTGCTGTCCGGGCCTGGCGGACGGTGCGGACTGCTGCTGGGCGCCGACCCAGGATCCCTTTACGGTCGCGTTGTGATTCTTGATCCAGTCGATGTGCGATTCATACTCCTCCGGCCCGACGGTCTTGGACGCTCCGGAAGGAAGGGTGATCTCGAAGGAGTTCACCTCCGAGACCTTCGCGTTGTGACTGTCCAACCAGTCTCTCTTCTGGTCGATCTTATCCGCATCGACGATCCTGGACTCACCTGAGGGAAGCGTGACGCTGAAATACTTTTTATCTGCCATGTTGCTGACTATTACCAGTCCTCGAAACCACTGTCGTCATTGTCGAAGCCGTCCCAGACGCTGATCTGGGTCCCCTTCGCGGCGGCCTCCACCTCGGCGGCGAGCTGGGCGGTGCTCTTCCGCTTCTGCGTCGTGGACTTGCGGCCAAGGCCGTCCGTCCTTTCGACGGACTCATAAGGGTCGATCCCGTACTGATGGGCGTATCCCTCGACGGCACGGCTGTAGTCCGCCTGGGAAGCGTATGACTGTTTCCTTCCGCCGATGGAAAGGGTGTACTTTCCGGAACCACCTCCACCACCGCCGCTGCGGCCCTTCGACATGCCGACGCCGGGGGACCGGTCGTAATAGCGGGCGCGGGCCTCGTTGTATTTCTGCTGGCTCTGATGGGTCTTGGCCTGCTCGTCGTAGTATCTGATCTTCGCGTCGGACTCGGCCTTTGCGATGGCGGAAGACTGCTTGCGGGCCTCCTCCTGCGCCTCCAGACGTCGGCGCTCCAGTCCCAGCTGGTCCTGCCAGCGCTGCTGCTGGTCCATGTTGTTCCGGATCTTCCAGTACATATCGTTGAACCGGTCCATCTTCGCCTGACGCTCCTTCTCGATGCGCTCCCAGCGCTGCTGGGCACGGGCGGACATGGACTGCTCGGGATTGTAGTTGCTGTAGCCGGTCTTTCCCGCGAAATAGAGGTTGGCAAGCGCGGACACGCTGTCCCCGATGGCGGAGAAGAGCTTCTCGCGGCGCTCCCGCTTCTCCTCGGTCGCCCGCTGCTCGGGTGTGAGTGGCTTGTAGCCGGACACCATCGCGGCTATCTCGGTGAGGTCCAGGGCGGGCTTGTGCGCCTCGGGTGCGACAAGGCCGGTCGCCGGAGCGGCGGCCTGCACCTGGTTGTTCTTCGGCTCCGACTGCAGTTCGTCGCCGGCGAGGATGACTTTCTTGGTATCGTCTTCGGGCATGGCTAAAAGGCTTTGGTGATGCTTCCGGCAGCGTCGACGACACCCTGGACGGCCTGCTGGGTCGCGGCGGCCTTCTGCTGCTCCAGTGCGTTTTTCTGACTCATGAGATCCGCCCTGGTGCCCATGTACTGCTGCTCGATCGCGTCCTTTCTGGCATCCGCCTGGGCGGCGAGATTGCTGGTTACGTCGGCCAGCATCTGGTTATTGGCGGCCTTGGCGGCGGCGATGCTCTCCTCGGATGACCCTCCGACGGCAGCCGCGCCGGCCGCGCTGCGGTTGTTCTCGCGCATGGCCTTCGTCGTCATCGTGAGAAGGCGCTGGGCGTCGGCGCGCTGGGTGGCGTCCTCGTTGAACCTGCGGTTATACCATTCGAGATTTTCGGTTTCCAGCTGGCCGATATTGCCTGCCACTTTATTCATGGCGTTGCGCTGGATGATTCCTCCTGCTATTGCCCCGGCGGCCTTCATGCCGGCACCGACGGCTGAACCGATCATTCCCATAACGACTCTTGAGTTAACGGTTAAAAATTCACGCACAAGATACTGCGTTATCTTTGCGGTGCATTCTTAACGGTTAAAACACAAGGGATATGGCATACAAGGACGGACAGAAGAGCGGCGGACGCAAGAAGGGGACGCCGAACAAGACGACAGCCGCCGCCAGGAAATTCATGGCTTCCATCATGGAGGAGTACGCGGACGGCGAGCTGATCAAGGAGGACTGGAAGAAGCTGAAGCCGCGTGACAGGATGGAGCTCGCGAAGGACATCCTGCCGTACCTGGTGCCCAAGCTCCAGGCTGTCGCCGTCATCGAGGACGGGGAGACCAACGGGCGCCGCCGGACCATAGAAGACCGCCTCATCGCCCTGTCCGGCTCCATTGACGGGAACGAGGGAAAGGACGAGGAGGAGGAATGAAAACCGTCTACAACCGTCTACTGTAGACCTAGACGGCGATGTTAGCCAGGCGGAAGAGCTCCATCACCTGGCAGTTCTCGTAGTAACTCATGAAGTCGACCGCCCTGCTGGAGTTCACGAAGTCGATCAGCATGCGGTTCACCTGGTCCACCTTCCGGTCATCCAGCCTGATATAGACGAACGTCACCGCGTGGGACCTGTCCGAATGTCCCAGCGCCTGGCCGATGATGTCGATGGGTACGCCGAGCTGATACGCCAGCGTGGCCCATGTGTGCCTGGACCAATATGTGGAAAGCCCCGGGAAGATGGCCTTGCCGGTCTTCTTGGAGCTAGTGGTGTAGTGCAGGCCCAGCTTCGACAGCGCGCGGTTCATGTGCTGCAGGTAGTCCTTCGGGTTAGCGTAGCGGTCGAGAGGGGAGAGGAGGTAGTTCTTGCCTTTGTACTTCCTGATGATCTCCATGGCCTCCGGCTGGACCTTGACGCTGTAGTGCTTCCCGGTCTTCCGGCGGTCGTACTCCAGCCTGTCTCCGACGAGCTGGCTCTTCTTCGCGCTGAACAGGTCGATGAAATTGATCCCGATGAGATAGAACATCAGCATGAACATGTCCCGGTACTCCACCTGCCAGTCGTCCAGCACCGCGTCTCGGATCCTCCGCAGCGTCTCCACGTCCATCGACCGCTTCACCGTCTTTTCCTCACGCAGGTCTATCTGCCGGAACGGGTCTTCCACGACGAGGCCCTCCGTTCTCTCATGGTTCATGAAGGACTTCAGGTTCCTCAGCAGTATGCTCCGGGAGTTCTTCGTATTCGTCTTCGAGAGGAAGGCGTCCAGGGAGACGATGTAGTCATGGTCGATGTCTCCGATATACCTCGTGTCCAGGTCCTTGTCATTCGCCCGCATCCGGTCGAGCGTGCGGAGATACAGGGCCTTCGTCCCCTCGGACTTCTTGGTGCCGACGTAGGCCTCGTACAGGGGCACGAACAGGAGCTTCCGCTTCTGCTCCAGCCTGCGCGCCTCCGCCCGGTCCGGATAGAGGTTTTCGATGACCGTGGACTTCAGCTCGTCGGCGGTCATCGACTGGACGTCCCTGGACATCGTGAGCAGGAGCAGCTGGCTCTCCACGTCCGC
>JAGACE010000048.1 GCA_017614275.1 Clostridia bacterium
CGATCTCCGCCAGGGGCCAGCGCCGCCGCAGGACGTTGCAGACGTCCTGGAAGGCCGCGGCCGACGGCGAGGTGACGACCCCGATGCGGGTCGGATAGGCCGGCAGGGGCTTCTTGCGGGCCGGGTCGAACAGGCCTTCCTTCGCCAGTTTCTCCTTCAGCTGCTCAAAGGCCAGGTTCAGCGCGCCCAGTCCGTCGGGCTGCAGCTCCGTGATGTAGAACTGGTACTGCCCGGCCGCCTCGTAGACGGAGACCGTACCGAAGGCGATGACGCGCATGCCGTTTTCCGGACGGAACTTCAGCCGTGTGGCGTTCCCGCGGAACAGGACCGCCTTCAGCGCGGAGCGGTCGTCCTTCAAGGTCATGTACAGATGACCGGACCGGGCCTCCGTGAAGTTGGAGATCTCCCCGGCCACGAGGATGTTCCGCAGACGGTAGTCCTCGTCGAAGACCGACTTGATGTACGTATTCAGTTGTGAGACCGTCAGGATCGTCGGTTTCACAGTTTCCATAGTGTTTTATCCTTCTTTGGTTTTTCTGGCTGCCAGGACCGCGACACCCGCCGCGTTGTCCGCGGAGAATTCCGGCGACGCGAAGCTGCAGTCATAGCGGGGTTCCAGATCGCCCCGGAGGATCTGATTCGACATGACGCCTCCGGAAAACAGCAGATGGCGGCCGGGACAGGCGGCGATCAGTGCGTCCGCCATGTGTTCCAGCGCCGCGCCCACCGATTTCAGGCAGAACAGCGCGATGTCCTCGGGGGCTTCCCCTTCCGCCAGCATCTTCTGACATTGGTTCTCCACCCCGGAAAGGCTGCAGTCCAGCCCCTCGGCCGACGGGCGGATCCGGAAGGTCCGCTCCGAGCGGAGCGCCAGTTCCTCCAGCGCCGGTCCGCAGGGAAAGTCCAGCCCCAGCAGGATGCCGGTGCGGTCGACGGCCTGGCCGGCTTTCAGGTCGGTGGAGGTGCCCATCAGGGAAGCTTCCACCGGGCAGTCCGGACCCGGTGCCACGCGCAGGGACTCGGTGGTCCCGCCGGAGACGTGGAACGCCAGGAACTCCTGCCCCATCAGATCCAGCCGGCCGGCAGAGTACAGAGCCGCGGCGATGTGTCCTTCCTGATGAGAGAATTCACAGACGGGCACGTCCAGAAGAGCGCCCAGCGCCTTCGCCTGGGTCAGGCCCACCGTGAAGCACGGCATGTAGGAGCCCTCGACCCGGCGCGGCCGGGAGGACACGCCGATGGCGGTGACGGACCGGGAAAGATCGGTTCGGGACAGTCCCGTTCCCTCCGCGGCTTCCCGCAGGACCTGCTCCAGAAGCGGAGGGAGCTGCTGCGTGTGGTGGAAGACCGCGTCGGACTGGCGGACGCCCTTTTCCCCCGGTTTCACCGGAAGCAGCTGTTTCGCGTGCCAGACCCGGTTCGTGTCCGGGCAGAAGACCGCCGCCGAGGTCGTGTAGTTGCTGGTGTCGAAGCCGAGTACGAGGTTCATTCCCGTGCCCTTGCGATGCTGCCGAGCACGCCGTTGATGAAGGAACTGTCCTTCTTCTCGGCGTACTTCTTGGCCAGCTCGACCGCTTCGTTGATGGAGACGCTGACCGGGATGTCGTCGAAATAGAGGATCTCGCAGACGGCCAGCCGCAGGATGGCGAGCGCCACCTTGGTCAGGCGGTTCAGCGACCAGTCGACGCTGTAGGCCTCGATCTCCGTGTCGATCTCCGGCCCGTGTTCGACCGTCCTGGCGACGAGTTCACGGGAAAACTTCGTCCCCGTGAAAAAGTCGGACTCCTCCGCCAGAGCGAAGAGTTCCTCCGTCGGCGTGTCAGGGTGGAAGATCGCTTCGAACAGGATGATGAATGCCTGTTCGCGCTCCTGACTTCTGTTCATAAATCGTTCCCTCCGAAATAAAAAAGTCCGTCAAAATAGAAGGTATTCTGTTTTGACAGACCGATGGATTACGTATTCAATGTTCAAGGTTCAGGGAGACGTCCGGCGAACCGTTCTCCAGCGGTTCTTCCGCGATGCCGGTGACAGAGACGTCCACCCGGGTGACGACGCGGCCGGTCATATTCTGGATGGCTTCTTTGACCGCGGTCTGGACGTTTCGGCAGACATCCTGGATCTTCGCGGTCTGGAGGAGTTCGATGTAGACGTGGAAGCGGATGTCGTAATCGGTCATCGTGACCGATACATGCTTCAGGTCGTCCGTGCCGATCTTGAAGGTCGTATAGAGATCCGCCGGCCGGTTGCCGAGCCGGGCGACGCCTTCCACGTCCTTCGCCGCGTTGGCAGCGATGGTGGCAAGGACCTCTTCGGAGATCACATAATCGGCCGAGAAATTGCCCGTTCTGTTCTCTGGCATAGCAGGGTTCCTCCCTTGAATTACTTAAACGATATTTTACCATAAATGGCAAATCGAGACAACCTTCATTGAAAGCGCCCTGAAAACTTGCTATACTTAACAGGATCAAATCAAAACGAAAGGTCTTACTATGGATTGGAAGAAAACGAAGACGGTCAAGGTGGAGGCCAGGACGGACGCCTCCCCTGAGCAAAAAGAGCCGGACAAACTGCAGAAGCTGCTCTGGGATAACCGCTATGTGCTGCTGTCCTTCGGCGGCTCTCTGGTCGTGTACCTGCTCATCTGCATCGCCTATCGCATGATCCCCTTCGGCGATGTGACCATCCTGCGCATGGATCTGTACCACCAGTACGGTCCTCTGCTGGCGGAGCTGTACGACCGGCTGACCCACGGCGGCAGCCTCATCTACTCCTGGCAGACCGGCGGCGGCGGGAACTTCCTCGGGAACCTGTTCAACTATCTGTCCAGCCCGGTCTCCATCCTGGTCATCCTGCTGCTGGGCCACAAGAACATGCCCCTGGCCATCGGCGTCATCATCATGCTGAAGGCGGCCCTGTCGGCGGCGTTCTTCACCTATTATCTGAAGAAGTCCCCGCAGTTCAGGAAACACAACCCCGTGACGGCCGGCTTCGGCCTGCTCTACGCGTTCTCCGGTTATTTCGTCGCCTACTACTGGAACGTCATGTGGATGGACGGCATGATGCTGCTGCCCCTCATCGTCCTCGGGGTGGAAAAGATCGTGGAAGAACGGAGACCGCTGCTCTACTGCCTGTCCTTCGCGCTCCTGCTGGTCTCCTCCTACTACATGGCCTACATGACGGCCCTCTTCCTCGTCCTCTATTTCTTCGTCTACTATTTCGGGCATCACACCTATTCCGAGACCACGCGGACACCGGTGCTGAAAGACGACGGAAAGGCCTCCCTTTCCGAACGGATCAGGACCAACAGGTTCCTCGTCTCCCTCGGTGCCTGCATCGGCTACGCGTTCATCGCCGGCCTGCTCGGCGCCTTCGCCCTGCTGCCCACCTATTTCGCGCTGGAGACCTGCTCGGCTACGTCCGGCAGTTTCCCGACAGAGACGGAGACCTATTTCGACCTCTTCGACTTCATCGCCAACCACTTCGGCGATGTGGAGCCCACCATCCGCTCGAGCGGCGACGTGGTCCTGCCCAACGTCTTCTGCGGCGTCATCACCCTGATGCTGGTCGTCCTGTACTTCTATGTGCGGTCGGTCCCCATCCGGGAGAAGGTCGCGTCGTTCCTGCTCCTCGCAGTGCTCACGCTCTCCTTCAACCTCAACTATCTGAACTACATCTGGCACGGGTTCCATTTCCCCAACGACCTGCCCTACCGCCAGTCCTTCGTCTATGTCTTCTTCCTGCTGACCCTCGCGTTCCGCACGGTCACGAAGCTGCGGGAACTGAAGCCGCGGGATTTCCTGACGGTCGGCCTGGTGACCGGCGCGTTCGTCATCCTCGCGGAAAAACTCGGCACGCAGAATTTCCGGGACGGCACAGTGCTGATCAACCTCGCGTTCATCGCCCTGTATGTCATCCTGCTCGTCCTGCTGAACAACAAGACGCTCCGGGTCCGCACGGTCGCCTATCTCCTGTTCCTCGCCATGTTCGCGGAGGTGGTCGTCGCCGACATCGACAACTTCGACATCGACGTCACCAACAAGTCCTACACGGAACAGTATGACGGGATGAAGGCCGTCGACTCCTTCCTCGAGGAATACGACGACCGGGACGATTACCGGATCGAGATGACCTACCCGATGCTGTGCATGAACCCCAGCTGGTACGGTTACAACGGCATCTCCATGTTCTCGTCCATGGCCTATGAACTGTCCTCGAACCTCTACTATGACCTGGGCATCGCCGGCAACTTCATCAACAGTTACACGTACCGGCCGCAGACCCCGGTCTTCAACAGCATGTTCAATCTGAAGTACCTCGTCGACAACGACCCCGAGGTCCATCTGGACACGAAGTATTTCAAGAACATCGGCGAGATCTCCGGCCTGGCGATCTACAAGAACCAGTACTATCTGCCCCTGGGCTTCGCGGTCTCCGATGACGTGGTCAGCTGGGACTTTGCCACCGGCAATCCGTTCTACTGCCAGAACGACTTCATCCGCAAAGCCACAGGCGTCAAGGAAGACGTGTTCACGAACGTCACGTTCAGCGACGTCTCCTACAGCAACATCGCCCCCTTCTCCGACGTCCTGAACTCCGGCTCCTACTCGTACTCGAAGAACGACGCCGACGCGGACGCCTCCTTCACGATCACGTTCGTGCCGGACGAGACCGCCCGGTATTACATGTACTGCCGGACCCCGAATGCGGATACGGTCTATCTGTCGGCCGACGACGGGTACAGCGCCCAGACGCCGGTCACCACGGACAACCAGTATGTGTTCGACATGGGCACCCGCACCAAAGAGGTCCCGGTCCGCATCGAAGTCCCGGTCAACGACCCGGACGGCAACGTGGAACTGCATGTCGTCCGCCAGAACGAGGACGTGTTCCA
>JAGACE010000049.1 GCA_017614275.1 Clostridia bacterium
AGGGACTCCTGCTGACCCAGATAGCGGTCCATCAGGTCGAAGAAGATGTCTTCCTTGGTCTTGTAATGGTAGTAGAGCGTGCCCTTGGAGATGCCGCAGGCGGAGGCGATGGCGGCAAGCGACAGGCTGTCGATGCCGTTGTCTTCCAGTAACTGAGCGGTCTTTTCCAGGATGATCTCTTTGACGTTGTCGTTGCGGGGTGCGGCCATACGGTGCAGCTCCTTTGGGTGGTTTGATAGAAGTATTATACCATAGCCGCGCGGAAACAAGGGAAGGGATTTGCTTTTGGCTTTTTGAACGCCGATATGCTATGATGGAAAAGGCAGCCGGGGAGAGGAACTCGGCACATCGGAAAGGAGTGCTCGTTATGGCACAGCTGAAACACTACTTCGTCGTGAACCCGGTCTCCGGGAAAAACAACAAGACCGACATCGTGAACGAACTCATCGTGCCCGCCTGCAAAAAGCTGGGCGTGGACTATGAGATCTATACGACGAAGGCGGCCGGTGACGGCATCCGCTTCGTCGACGAGACGGCCGCCGCCCTGGGCGACACGCCCTGCCGCTTCTACGCGGTCGGGGGAGACGGCACCCTGTACGAGGTCGTCAACGGCGCGTACGGACACGCGAACGCGGAAGTGGCCGTCATCCCGAAGGGCTCCGGCAACGACTGGATCCGCCTGTTCGGCGACAAGGACCTGTTCCTGGACATCGAGGGACAGATCGAGGGCACGCCCTATGTCATCGACTGCCTGAGAGCGGGCGATGAGATCGCCATCAACCAGGCGTCTCTGGGCTTCGACGCCGATACCTGCGCCCTGCAGGTGAAGGCCAAGAGCATCCCGGGGGCCGCCGGCCATGCCACGTACTTCCTGGCCGGTCTGTACTGCATGTTCACCCGCGTCTGGCACGATTTCGACGTCTATATCGACGGCCAGCGGATCAAGGGCCCCTTCATCCAGGTGGTGGCCGCGAACTCCCGCTGGTACGGCTCCGGCATCAAAGTGGCGCCGTTCGCCATGCCGGACGACCACGCGCTGGACTTCGTCGTCATGCGCCGGACCGCGTCCTGGCCCGCCATGTTCCTGCCGCTGATGGTCAACTGGCAGGTCAAGGGCGACCACACGAAGTTCGGCTGGACCGAGTACTACCGCGGAAAACAGATGACCGTCAAGGCCCGCAAACCGTCCCAGACGAACGTCGACGGCGAATGCCACGCGGTGGAGGAACTGACCTTCGAACTCATCGAGGACGGCCTGACCTTCGTCATCCCCAGAGACTCGAAGTACTTCGAGCAGAAGGACTCCGGCGAGCTGAACAACACCATCAAAAAGGCCGCGCGGAACCGCTTCCCGCTCAAACAGCTGACGGCGGAATACAACCCCTTCAACCTGTTCGTCAACCGCGGACTGCTCCGCATCCTGGACGCGGACCGCAACTACCTGAAGTAATAACAAGACAAAAAAGCCACCCGCTCGGGTGGCTTTTCTTTTCAGTAGTCCCAGAAACTGGAGAAGGGGTCGTCCGCCGGAATGGTGACGCCCACCTCCGGCAGGGTCAGGTCCCCGCCGTTCGGCCCGGCATAACAGACGGTGTAACTGAGGCCGAGGTTTTCCGTGAGGGTCGTCTTTACACTGTCCAGGATGGCGGCGTCCAGATCCTTGCGGTTGAACACGAGGTATTCTTTGTTCTGCTGCTTCGGCAGACCCGTGTACAGGGACGAGCGGTCGGACCACCAGATGGTCACTTTCTGGTCGTTGAGCTTGACGGCGGCCGTGGAGAGGTCCCAGTTCGTCTCGTGCTGCAGGCCTTCCAGCAGCTTCTGCACGGTCAGGGTGTCCCGGTACTTCCAGGTCACCTGCTTGTAGGTGTCCACGTTCCAGATGAACAGGGTGACCTGGTGGTTGCCGGGGTTCTTGATGACGGACGGCGTGTAGTACTCGATGGTCTCTCCGGAGGAGAGGACGCCGGTGCGCTCGTCGGTGCCGAGGTCGAAGTCGGCCTCGTCCCCGTCGTTGTCCTCGGGCGATGCGTCGTCCGCAGTTTCCGCGGCGTCGTCCGCGGCGCTCATCTCTTCCTCCGCGGCGCGGGTGGTCGAGGCGCCCGCGGGCGTCACGTTTTCCATTTTGGAGCAGCCGGTGAGACAGACGAGCAGGCAGATCGCTGTAAGGAGCGCCAAAAGCGTCCGCAGAGGCTTGTGCACAGCCATGGGACACCTCCTTTTCTCAAATGCTTCTAAAAGCATGATACCCGCTTTCGAAAAAAGGGTCAATCGTTGCTTTCACATGCTGAATTCTATATAATATTACTCTAATGGGAGGTGAGTCCTCTTTGGAGAACCAATCTGCGCCTTACGGGCGCGTCGACAGCATGGAGTCCACACCCATGCCGTCTTCCGTAAAAAAAGAGATCCTGCTGGTCAGCGGGATCCTCGGCCTGTGCATCGTGGTCTTCCACTTCCTGGGAGACTGGATGGGGAAGGGCGTGCTGGCTCTGGTGAAGAGCGGCGCCATCCCCTACACGTTCACCATGCAGCAGGTTATCCAGATCCTGTACACCATCGGGACCATCCTGGTGCCCTTCGCGCTGGGCGCGCTGGTCATCAAGCGCATCCAGAGACGGCAGGAACTGCTGCCCTTCGACAAACCGAAGTCCGGCATCCTCTTCGCGGAGGCCCTGGGCATCGGCTGTCTTGCCATCGTCGTCGCGAATCTGGCCACAGCGCTGCTGGTGGCGCTCCTCGGCGGCTTCGGCATCGAGTTCGACAGCTACAAGCCGGAGAGCCCGACCACCGGGTATCAGCTGGCCTGGATGCTCCTGTCCAACGCCATCGTCCCGGCTCTGGTCGAAGAGTTCGCCCTGCGGGGCGTCATCCTGCAGTCCCTGCGCAAATATGGCGATGCGTTCGCGGTCTTTGCCAGCGCGCTCATCTTCTCGATGATGCACGGCAACATGACGCAGGCGCCCTTCGCCTTCATCCTGGGCGTCGTCCTGGCCATGCTGGTCATCATCACCGGCAGCCTGTGGACCTCCATGGCGGTCCACCTGCTCAACAACACCTATTCCGTCTGCATGACCACCCTGTACGACCGGGGAGACGACATGCTGACGTCCATGGTCACCGTTTCCATGTACACGCTGGCAGCCATCTACGG